>NZ_JBJQLL010000009.1:0-185726 GCF_046486405.1 Escherichia sp. WS338
GCACCACCCCGTCAGTAGCTGAACAGGAGGGACAGCTGATAGAAACAGAAGCCACTGGAGCACCTCAAAAACACCATCATACACTAAATCAGTAAGTTGGCAGCATCACCCAAAAAACAAGGTTTTTATGCGCGCTTTTTTCTGACTAACTCTGCACCAATGTTGTTGATTGACCCCTCACGAGATGGCCAAATCGTCGATGCTAACCTCGCCGCGCTCAATTTCTATGGCTATAACCATGAAACGATGTGCCAGAAACATACTTGGGAAATAAATATGCTCGGGCGACGCGTCATGCCTATCATGCATGAAATTTCGCATTTACCCGGTGGCCATAAGCCTTTGAATTTTGTTCATAAACTGGCGGATGGTTCGACTCGTCATGTGCAGACCTATGCCGGTCCGATTGAAATTTATGGCGACAAGCTCATGTTATGTATTGTGCATGATATTACTGAGCAAAAACGGCTGGAGGAGCAGCTGGAACATGCTGCCCACCATGACGCGATGACCGGATTACTGAATCGGCGACAGTTTTATCACATTACCGAGCCAGGCCAAATGCAGCACCTCGCCATCGCTCAGGATTACAGCTTATTGCTCATCGACACCGATCGTTTTAAACACATTAACGATCTCTATGGGCATTCTAAAGGTGATGAGGTGTTATGCGCCCTCGCCCGCACCCTCGAAAGTTGCGCTCGCAAAGGCGATTTGGTGTTTCGTTGGGGAGGCGAAGAGTTTGTCTTATTGCTACCAAGAACCCCACTGGATACCGCGCTTTCGCTGGCTGAAACTATCCGCGTAAGCGTGGCAAAAGTGAGTATTTCGGGCTTACCACGCTTTACCGTCAGCATTGGTGTGGCGCATCACGAAGGAAATGAAAGCATCGATGAACTGTTTAAACGCGTTGATGATGCTTTGTATCGGGCGAAAAATGATGGACGCAACCGCGTGCTGGCGGCATAAGCCGCGGATGCGTCTCGAGATCAACGGCTGCGCTTAGCGTGGCGCTCCCAGTTTTCTTGCTTCGCCTGCGCCGTTTTACGTAGTGCGACGTAACACGCCCCGCTGCCGCCATGATGCGGTAGCGCGGTGCAATATGCCTGAACATCATCAAATTCGGTCAGCCAGCGCGCCACATAGCTGCGGACAATATTGGCATGCGATTTATCATCCCGCCCTTTACCATGAATAATCAGCACGTTACGCAAACCATCCGCCATGGCTTGTTGAATGAAACTGAACATCATTTTGCGGCACTCTTCCACCGGCTGGCGCAAAAGATTCAGGCTCGCCTGTTGCGGATATTTACCACTGCGCAGCTTATCCAGCACCCCATGTTGCAACCCTTCCCGCCGAAACTCCAGCGGCTGACTTAGCGGGATGATGTCGAGAAATCCGGTGGTGAGGAAATTATCAAGTTGCAGCGTGTCGATACGCTGCGGCGCACGTTGGTTACGCGTTGGATGCCAGTGGACATCTGTAGCACGTTTCAGCGGCTGGACATCTTCCATGGCGTCAAGAAACAGCGATTTGTCGTCAAGGTTCATGTAACCTCCTATGCACCTTCACACGTCGTGATTCAGACGGGTTAATTGTTCATACTTACTGCATCGTTCCCTTCACAGATTGAAACAATACTCTACTTCATACCTGTGAGTATCTGCGCAGGCGGGGCATTTTATACTAGCCTGTTAGCAGTATCGAACAGTTTAGCCCGAGTTTAATTCAGCACAGGCTCCGATCAGGATGATTTATTCATAGCAGGAACCAACAAAAATGCGATAAATAACAGACCACTGATTAGCAGAAAGGTATCCGAAAATGCCATAGTTTGCGCCTCCCTCAGCATCAACTGACTCAATAATTTGGTTGAAGCCAGTATTTCCGATGTCTGGTCACTTCCACTGCGATTAAAAAACAAAGCACTTCTGGAAATGAAGTCATTCACCGTATGGGGAACAGAAACCATTTTTTCACCCATTCTCGAAAAATGAAAATTAGTTCGATTATTGAGAATAGAGCCACACAGGGCAATACCAATCGCGCCCCCAAGATTACGTGTTAAATTAAATACACCAGAGGCTAACTTCAGCCGTTCCTTTGGAATTCCCCCCAGCGTTAATGTTACGATGGGGGCCATCGCAAACTGCTGCGAAATCCCTCTAATTGCCTGTGGAAACAGTAACTCCTGCCATCCCCATTCGTGGGTTATAGGGGTAAAAAGATACATTGAAAACACAAATCCACCCAGCCCCGCCATCAACAGCCATCGCAGATTTATTTTTTTACTTAACCAGAAGTAAAAGGGAACAGAAAATAACTGGAAAATACCTGTTGTGCAAACGGCAAAACCTATCTCTTCGGCATTTAATCCGCGAACCTGCCCCAAAAACACAGGTATTAAATATACAGTAGAGAATATCCCAACCCCTCCAGAAAAAGAAAAAAAACATCCCAGCGTGAAATTTTCATCCTTAAAAGCATGAAGATCCATTATCGGATTGGATATTGTAAGTGTACGCGCAGCAAATAAAATAAAACTCACCAATGCCAGAACTGATGTCAGCAAAATAGTATTATCATCCAGCCATCCCCAGCGCGCTCCTTCTTCAAGGGTATATTCCAGACATCCCAGTGTCATGGCCAACAGGATAATACTCGGATAATCAGCAACTTTCAGTAAAGAGAGATCAGGTTTATCAAAATTAACCAGAAAAGGAATACTCAAAACTAAATATATGCCAGGTAATATATTGATATAAAATAGCCATCGCCAGTCGAGGTTATCAGTGATCCAGCCCCCCAGAGTTGGCCCTAGCGTCGGTGACAGTGAGGCCAGCGCACTGACTACCGCAGCAGCCAACCCCAACTCTTTACCCTGGTAATAAATAAACGCCGTCGTGAAAACTAAAGGGATCATGGATGCGCCAGCCGCTCCCTGTAAAGCACGAAACAAAATCATGATCTGAATATTCCATGCAAGTCCACACGCGATACTCATTAAAGTAAATATTCCCGCGGATAGAGTAAAAAGCCAACGAGTGGAAAATACCCGTGACAGCCACCCAGAGAGCGGAATAACAATAATCTCAGCAATTAAATAGCTGGTCTGAAGCCAGGCCATTTCGTCTTTACCTGCGGACAGACCACCACCTATTTCATTTAGGGATGACGATACAATTTGAATATCAAGCTGAGCAATAAATAATCCCATACACATACTGGCGAAAGCAATATGTTTACGCATAGACATCATCTCTCATCGACACTGACGGTGACGGACAGTCCCGGGCGAAGAAGTTGCTTTAATTCCTTTGCGTCGTCAAATGCAATCCGTACCGGGACACGCTGAACAATTTTGGTGAAATTGCCAGTGGCATTTTCTATCGGAATCAAGCTGAAACTGGCTCCTGTCGCTGGGGAAAGGCTTTCAATGTGACCGTGAAACACTTCCCCTTTGAGAATATCAGCACGGATCTCAGCCTTCATTCCTGGCTTCATTCCCGCTATTTGGTTTTCTTTATAATTTGCATCAACCCACAACTCACTGACTGGTACAAGTGAAACTAACGATGTGCCGCCTTCCACCCAACTGCCTGTATGGGCGCTGCGGTTTGCGACAATGCCATCAATCGGCGCACGAACAAGGGTATATTCCAGATCCAGTAGTGCCTGAGTCAAAGCGGCCTGAACTTCTTCGATACTCGCACGTACGTTTTCTTCCTGAGCAGATAAAACTGCCAGCCGTTGCTTCTCCACCAGGAAATCGTTCGCGGCTTTGCGCTCCTTTGCTGCGACCTGCTGGTAGTCAAACCTGGCGTTATCAATAATTTGCTGCGATATTGCCGCTGATTGTACGAGTTTTTCATAACGTTCAGTATCTCGCAGGCGCTTTTGCTCCTCATGTTTTACTGCCTGCCATGTTTCACTGGCACTTTGAATTATCGACTGCTGCATCGTAATAGTGGCTTGAATGCTTTCGAGATTGGCTTTTCTACTTTTTATTTTTGCCTCAAGCCTGGCGACATTTGCACGATAATCCCGATCATCGAGACGCAGGATAATATCGCCTTTTTTTACGCTCTGATTATCACGCACCTCTATAGCAGAAATATAACCAGAAACTTTACTTGCCACCGTGGTAATATTACCACCAATGTAAGCATCATCCGTCGTCTGTATAAATCTTCCTTTGCTTACCCACCAGATAAAAAAGACAACGCCAGCCAAAATAATACCGATCGCTACTACCCCAATAAGCTGTTTTTTAGAAATTATCATCACTCTTTACACCGTATATATCCGGAAACTTGCATTCGCCATATTTAAAATTTAACATGGCTTATTTGATGATTTCTGACAAAATACCTACTGTAAATGACAATCACACTGCAACCCAAAGCATCACCAGGGCATCACATTATCGGACTGGATTCGGAACATCTGAATGGAGGCACAGTTCCCTGGCATAAACATCTCTATGCCCAGTTGCTTTACCCGGCTGAAGGAGTCGTTCGTGTATGGGCTGGAGAAAGCGTCTGGCTAGTGCATGCCAGCAGCGCGCTTTGGCTGCCCCCACAAATGCCGCATAAGTTTGTTGCGACAGGCAACGTACTTTTAAAAACCGTACTGGTTTCAGAAGCGGAAAGTGAAACGCTGGGAAAAGTTTGCTTCATGACGGGTATTTCACCCCTGTTAAGAGAATTACTAATTGCAATTAACCAACTTCCACCGTCGCAAAGTACCACAGATAAACAACAGTTACGTTTTTCAGCCCTCGAGACACTGATACTTCAGGAAATAAAAATGGGGGTGAAAATGTCACTTGAACTCCCTTGGCCAAATGATGAGCGGCTACAGCAGCTTTGTGAGAATTTGCTAAACAACCAAGGGTATCTGCCAACACTGGATAATCTAGCGGATAAAATTAACGTCAGTAGCCGTACACTCATGCGCTTATTTGTTAAAGAGACGGGATTAACATTTCGCCACTGGGTTCAGCAAATGCACGTTATTTCTGCAGTGACGCTTCTTGATGATGGATATTCGTTGACCAAAATTGCCCATCGTCTGGGCTATGCCTCAGCTGAATCGTTCGGCAATATGTTTAAGCGTCGAACGGGCTACTCGCCCGGTAAATTTACTCGTCGATTAACGATGCATGATTATGCAATCACAAGGCAAATGATTTAACTTATATTTTCGTGAAATCTGTCACTGAAGAAAATTGGCAACGGATGGGTAAAACCGTTATAACACTGTCACCGGTCACCAGGACCCCAGGCCGGATTTAAGACGAGGATGCACTGCTGTGTGTACTGTAGAGTCTGGCGGATGTCGACAGGCTCTATTTTTTTATTCATTTTTTAGCTCTGTAAATAACCACATTCTCGCCGGGATTGGGGAATGAGTGACGAGATCAGTGGTGTCTGGCGGCTATCACGCCACAGAATCAAATAACAGATAGCCTACGGTAAAATTTCGCTGACTGGAATTATCCCACCCTCGATCCATGTGATGGCTTGCCCTCATTTCTTCAGGCAGAAAAATCAAAAAATCGCTTTATGCTATCAGACTGCGACAAACCAGACGCGAAACTGGGTACTTACTATTCGTTAGTCTTGCCCTATCCGCTTATCTTTTTGGTGGTATGGCTGCTGATGTTGCTGGCGTGGTATCTTGTTGGTCTGCCGATAGGTCCGGGGATTTACCCACGTTTGTCTTAAGAGAGAACGGATGCTGAGATTACTTGAAGAAAAAATTGCCACGCCACTGGGTCCACTATGGGTGATTTGCGATGAGCAATTTCGCCTGCGGGCGGTTGAATGGGAAGAGTACAGCGAACGCATGGTGCAGCTGCTGGACATCCATTATCGCAAAGAAGGCTATGAGCGCATTTCTGCCGCCAACCCAGGTGGTTTAAGCGACAAGCTTCGTGAATATTTTGCCGGTAATCTTAGCATTATTGATACGCTTCCCACTGCCACGGGGGGGACGCCATTTCAGCGCGAAGTCTGGAAAACACTGCGCACCATCCCCTGCGGGCAGGTAATGCATTATGGCCAACTGGCTGAACAATTAGGCCGCCCTGGCGCAGCGCGTGCCGTAGGTGCGGCAAATGGATCGAATCCCATCAGCATCGTCGTACCTTGCCATCGGGTTATTGGCCGAAACGGCACCATGACCGGATATGCAGGCGGAGTTCAGCGAAAAGAGTGGTTATTGCGCCACGAAGGTTATCTTTTGCTGTAAACATTAAACAATTTGTGCCAGCTTGTTCACACTTTTATATAAAGTTACCCTTAACAACTTAAGGGTTTTCAAATAGATAGACATATATTTACATCTAATATCGGAATTCTCTGCTGTTAAGGTTTGCTTAGACTTACTTGCTCCCTAAAAAGATGTTAAAATTGACAAATATCAATTACGGCTTGAGCAGACCTATGATCCCGGAAAAGCGAATTATACGGCGCATTCAGTCTGGCGGTTGTGCTATCCATTGCCAGGATTGCAGCATCAGCCAGCTTTGCATCCCGTTCACACTCAACGAACATGAGCTTGATCAGCTTGATAATATCATTGAGCGGAAGAAGCCTATTCAGAAAGGCCAGACGCTGTTTAAGGCTGGTGATGAACTTAAATCGCTTTATGCCATCCGCTCCGGTACGATTAAAAGTTATACCATCACTGAGCAAGGCGACGAGCAAATCACTGGTTTCCATTTAGCAGGCGACCTGGTGGGATTTGACGCCATCGGCAGCGGCCATCACCCGAGCTTCGCGCAGGCGCTGGAAACCTCGATGGTATGTGAAATCCCGTTCGAAACGCTGGACGATTTGTCCGGTAAAATGCCGAATCTGCGTCAGCAGATGATGCGTCTGATGAGCGGTGAAATCAAAGGCGATCAGGACATGATCCTGCTGTTGTCGAAGAAAAATGCCGAGGAACGTCTGGCTGCATTCATCTACAACCTGTCCCGTCGTTTTGCCCAACGCGGCTTCTCCCCTCGTGAATTCCGCCTGACGATGACTCGTGGCGATATTGGTAACTATCTGGGCCTGACGGTAGAAACCATCAGCCGTCTGCTGGGTCGCTTCCAGAAAAGCGGTATGCTGGCAGTCAAAGGTAAATACATCACCATCGAAAATAACGATGCGCTGGCCCAGCTTGCTGGTCATACGCGTAACGTTGCCTGATTTTTCCGCATAACTCACTATCCTTCTGTCATATCATTAAATTTTTCTGATTTATTGATCTGGCAGAAGGTTCATCACTGTTTCATTCACCAGATATGGGTTAATCTTTTAATTACAAACTGCGTTGACAGTTGTTGTAAGGAGACCCTGTATGGCTATGTATCAGAACATGCTCGTTGTTATCGATCCTAACCAGGACGACCAACCAGCATTGCGGCGAGCTGTTTATTTACATCAACGGATTGGTGGCAAAATTAAAGCCTTTTTGCCGATCTATGACTTCTCATACGAAATGACCACCCTGCTCTCTCCGGACGAACGTACCGCTATGCGTCAGGGCGTCATCAGCCAGCGTACAGCCTGGATCCACGAGCAGGCAAAATATTATCTCAATGCTGGCGTTCCCATTGAAATTAAAGTGGTCTGGCATAACCGTCCTTTCGAAGCCATCATTCAGGAAGTGATCAGCGGCGGGCACGATTTGGTGCTAAAAATGGCGCACCAACATGACCGTCTGGAAGCGGTGATTTTTACGCCAACGGACTGGCATCTGTTACGCAAATGCCCAAGCCCGGTGTGGATGGTGAAAGACCAGCCGTGGCCGGAAGGGGGTAAGGCGCTGGTGGCGGTGAATCTCGCCAGTGAAGAGCCGTATCATAATGCGCTCAATGAAAAACTGGTCAAAGAGACGATCGAACTGGCGGAACAAGTCAACCATACCGAAGTTCATCTGGTTGGCGCTTATCCGGTAACGCCAATTAATATCGCGATTGAACTGCCGGAATTTGATCCGAGCGTTTATAACGATGCCATTCGTGGGCAACATTTGCTGGCAATGAAAGCCCTGCGGCAGAAATTCGGCATTAATGAAAACATGACGCACGTAGAAAAAGGTCTGCCAGAAGAGGTGATTCCTGATTTGGCGGAGCATTTACAGGCGGGGATTGTGGTTCTGGGCACGGTCGGACGCACCGGTATTTCAGCGGCATTCCTCGGCAACACGGCGGAACAGGTGATTGATCATCTTCGCTGCGACCTGCTGGTCATTAAACCTGACCAGTATCAGACACCCGTTGAACTGGATGACGAAGAAGACGATTAACGACTCTTCAATAACTGACAAGGCCCGAGTTATCGGGCCTATTTTTTACTTACTGCTCTTCGCCGCCAAGAAAATAAATTCCCAACGGGATTGCCAGCAACACAGTAAAGACCAGGCTATAAACAAAAATCATCGATGACTGAATCACATACATTGATGTCGTCCACTCAGACAGCGGAATATTGTACTGTTCTATAACGCCGCCGATGGTCGCGCGAGTCACAACCGACGCCGCAATAATGAAAACCGCCAACAAACCAAAGAGAAATTTCTTCCCTTTCGCTGACTTCAGTTTCGCCATAATCATGATGTAATCCTTGTGCAGACAAATTTCTTGTTACCTAAACGTAACAATACCATGACATTTCACCGTTGTCTGCTCTGAAAACCTCACCTCTTAGCTGGATTTACAATCAACGCATTGATTAGTTAGCTAATGTTGCTACTTCCTTCCCTGACTATTGATGATCTGAATGAATTGTCGCGGTAAAATAGCCCCGCCAGGGGTTTCCGGCATGACGACAATTATCTGGAGGAGCCTGATAAAACAATGATCGCTGAACTGTTTACAAATAATGCGCTAAATCTGGTCATTATTTTCGGTAGCTGCGCAGCATTGATTCTGATGAGCTTTTGGTTTCGCCGCGGAAATCGTAAAAGAAAAGGTTTTTTATTCCATGCGGTGCAATTTTTAATCTACACCATAATTATCAGTGCTGTTGGTAGCATCATTAATTATGTTATAGAAAACTATAAACTCAAATTTATCACCCCAGGCGTTATCGATTTTATCTGTACGTCCCTGATTGCGGCTATTCTGACGATTAAGCTATTTCTGCTGATTAATCAGTTTGAAAAACAGCAGATTAAAAAAGGTCGCGATATCACCAGTGCGCGGATTATGTCGCGTATCATCAAAATCACCATTATTGTGGTGCTTGTTCTGCTTTATGGCGAACATTTCGGCATGAGCCTTTCTGGCTTGTTGACCTTTGGTGGTATTGGTGGTCTGGCTGTCGGTATGGCCGGTAAAGATATTCTGAGTAACTTCTTTTCCGGGATTATGCTCTATTTCGACCGTCCTTTTAGTATTGGCGACTGGATCCGTTCACCGGACAGAAATATCGAAGGTACAGTAGCGGAAATTGGCTGGCGAATTACCAAAATTACGACCTTTGATAATCGTCCGTTGTACGTACCGAACTCGCTGTTTTCGTCAATCAGCGTAGAAAACCCAGGACGAATGACCAACCGGCGCATTACCACGACCATTGGTTTACGTTATGAGGATGCGGCAAAAGTGGGCGTTATTGTCGAAGCCGTACGTGAGATGCTGAAAAATCACCCGGCCATCGACCAGCGACAAACCTTACTGGTTTATTTCAACCAGTTTGCTGACTCTTCATTGAATATTATGGTTTATTGCTTTACCAAAACCACGGTATGGGCTGAATGGCTTGCTGCACAGCAAGACGTTTATTTGAAGATTATCGATATTGTACAGTCACACGGCGCGGACTTTGCCTTCCCCAGCCAGACGCTGTATATGGATAACATTACACCGCCGGACCAGGGTCGCTAAATCAGACATCACTGGCGTTATCCACAAGGGTAACGCCAGTTCCCATCACATCAATGCTTCACAATATACATAGTCCGACTGTACGCCACATCTTCCGGGTTATTAATGGGATAACCTTTCAGCCACGGCTTGATTAATCGTCCATTGGTATATTGATAAATTGGTGCAATCGGTGCTTGCTCCATGAGGATTTTTTCTGCCGCATTGTAATCGGCATTACGCGCTTTAACGGTATTTTCCGTTGATGCCTGGGCCAGTACTTTGTCGTATGCCGGATTGTTAAAGCGTGAAATATTTCCTGAATGCGTTGACGTTAATAATGTCAGGAAAGTGGAGGGTTCATTATAATCCCCTACCCACGAGGCTCGGATAACATCAAAATTGCCGGTGTTACGGCTATCGATATAGGTTTTCCATTCCTGATTTTGCAATTTAACATCTAAGCCAAGGTTCTTTTTCCACATTGATGCTACAGCAATCGCAATTTTTTGATGGTTTTCTGAAGTGTTATACAAAAGCGTCAGCTTCAGCGGTTTTTGCGGACCATAACCAGCTGCGCTCAACAAAGTTTTTGCCTGCGCATTCAGTTCTTCCTGACTCATTTGTTCAAACGGCGAAGGTTCCGGCGTAAATCCTGCAGTAACATCTGGTGTAAAATGCCACGCTGGCTTTTCGCCCGTTCCCAACACTTTTTCGGTCATCAGGCGGCGATCTATCGTCATACTTAATGCCAGGCGAACACGCTGATCGGCCGTCGGCCCTTTTTGCGTGTTAAACGCATAATAATAGGTCCCGAGCTGTGGCGGCGTATAAACCTGCCCCGGAATATCCTTCAACAGCTTCTGATACATATTTTTCGGGAAGGATTCGGTGATATCAATATCCCCCGCGAGATAACGCTTAGTGGCTGCGGATTCCTGATTAATTGGCAGGAAGGTCACTTTTTGCAGCACCGTTTTGGCGTTATCCCAATAATGGGTATTCGGTACCACGACCAGTTTTTCATTGACTACGCGCTCTTTAAGAACATAAGCGCCATTACCGATCAGATTTCCGGGTTTCGTCCACTCTTTACTGCTTTCTACGTTGGCTTTTTGCACCGGGAAGAAGGCAAAGTTAGCGGTTAAATTCACAAACCACGGCAACGGTTTATCAAGCTGGATTTTCAAAGTTTGGGCATCAACTGCGGTGACGCCAAGCTGGTCAGGCGCGGCTTTACCATCAATAATCGCCTGTGCGTTGTTGATTCCCGCCAGCGCGGCAAACCATGCAAATGGCGACAATGTTTTTGGGTCCACCAGACGTTGCCAGCTGTAGACAAAATCTTGCGCCGTTACCGGTGTGCCATCCGCCCATTTTGCGTTATCGCGCAGGGTAAAAGTCCAGATACGGTTGTCATTACTTTTCCACTGAGTCGCAACGCCGGGGACAATCTCCCCTTTCTCGTTCTGATTCACCAGTCCTTCAAACAGATCGCGAATGACCTGAATCTCTGGCAGGCCCACGGCTTTAGCGGGATCCAGCGACGCAGGCTCATCTTTAATGTGGCGCACCAGCTCCTGCTTCTCTGCCAGTACTGTGCCGCTCGGAACTTCAGCAGCATACGAAAGAGAAATGCTGCTGACCAACAGCGCACAACACGTGACTGAAACAGAGTGCTTCATAAGTTTCCCTCTAACCGACATTAAAATTGATGCGTAATTATTTGTTTCGCCTTAAAGAAATGCAAACAACTTCCATCAAAAAAGTGACAAAGGAAGCATCAAATGTTTTAAGTATCAATATATCAAATCAGATTTAGTGTAAATAATAGTCTCCAAAATGCGGTAAAGCACATAGAACTCCGAACACTACGTTCGGGCTTCGCACGTTCAAACCCGTTTTCGGTATCATAATCAGCATCTGTCGCCATTGTACGAAGAATAAAAAATAACCAAAACGTTGAAAGGAACTGAGAATACGTTAAGAGAAAAATTAAATTAATGTATCAGCAAGTAGTGCTAAACAGCACCTTTATACTTCAGCCTATCTATAAATAATGAGAATGCCGAGCCAGCATGTCGACGGTGTGGATAGTACAGGTGATAACCGGGTAAATCTGGTGTGAATTTATCCAAAACACGTATCAGTTTTTTTTCTTTAATAGCCCGCTCAACCTGATCATAAGGTAGATACGCCAATCCATGCCCATCAATTGCAGCATCAATGATCAGGTCTATCGTATTCAGTAAAAGCTGACCTTCCATGCGAACACGAACTTCACGTCCACCGCGTATTAATCTCCAGCGATTTGCTGTACCCGATGTGGGAAGATACAAATTAATTGCCTGATGATCTATTAATTGTGACACTGAGGTTGGAGCACTTCGACGAGAAAAATAATCCGGTGAGCCAACAATAGCCATTGGTATATCTGGCCCGATTCGAATGGCGATCATATCTTTATCCATCTCCCCACCCAGACGGACGCCTGCATCAAAACGTTCAGAAACGACATCGGTCAAACCATAATCAATGGTAAGCTGGATATCAATTTCAGGATGCGATTTCAGGAATGTGCGCATAGCTGGTAACAATATCGTTTTTGCTGCATGTTCTACAGTAGTAATACGTATTGTCCCGGATGGGCGGTTCTGCAGATCGCTCAGGGATGTCAGGGCAGAATCTATGTCATGCAACATAGGGCCAAGAACAGACAAAAGATGCTCGCCCGCTTCAGTGGGTACAACGCTGCGCGTGGTTCGTGTCAGAAGCCGCAATCCCAATCGTTCTTCTATACGGCGCACTATCTGGCTTAAAGCTGACTGCGCCATGCTCAGGCGGGCTGCTGCGCGAGTGAAGCTACGCTCCTCTGCAACGACGACAAACGCCATCAGATCAGCGATTTCTTCACGCTTCATTCAGTATCTCCATACAATCTATTAATCATTTAAATGATAGGTCTAATCATGATTTTGGGTCTAATCAACTTAATGATCAATATCTATAGTGATATCACCAACCGTCAAAACGAACCGACAACTCCATGAGGAACGGAATGATGAATAATAAAGTCAGCTTCACTAACAGCAATAATCCAACCATCTCTTTGTCTGCAGTGATCTATTTCCCTCCAAAATTTGATGAAACCCGTCAGTATCCGGCAATTGTGGTATCTCACCCAGGTGGGGGCGTTAAAGAGCAAACGGCTGGAACCTATGCCGAAAAACTGGCGGAAAAGGGATTTGTCACTATTGCTTATGACGCATCTTATCAAGGTGAAAGCGGCGGCGAGCCGCGTCAGTTAGAAAACCCATACATTCGTACTGAAGACGTCAGTGCCGTGATTGATTACCTGACAACGCTTTCTTATGTCGACAATAGCCGAATTGGTGCGATGGGAATTTGTGCCGGTGCAGGATATACAGCCAATGCTGCAATTCAGGATCGCCGCATCAAGGCCATCGGTACTGTTAGTGCGGTCAATATTGGTTCGATGTTCCGTAATGGTTGGGAAAACAATGTGAAATCTATAGATGCCCTACCATACGTTGACGCGGGTTCAAACGCCCGAACCAGCGATATTAGCAGCAGAGAATACGCCACTATGCCACTGGCACCAATGAAGGAGTCCGATGCGCCGAACGAAGAACTGCGTCAGGCCTGGGAGTATTACCATACCCCTCGCGCGCAGTATCCAACAGCACCGGGTTACGCTACTTTGCGCAGCCTTAACCAGATTATTACCTATGATGCTTACCATATGGCGGAAGTGTACCTGACTCAGCCGATACAGATTGTGGCGGGCAGCCAGGCAGGGAGCAAATGGATGAGTGACGACCTGTACGATCGAGCATCAAGCCAGGATAAACGCTATCACATTGTTGAAGGCGCAAACCATATGGATCTTTATGACGGCAAAGTCTATGTGGCTGAAGCAATTTCAGTATTAGCTCCGTTCTTTGAGGAAACTCTGTAATGAAACATATTCAAATCCGTAATAGTGATATGGCCTGGCATATTGCTGCCAATAATCTGGGAAAAGTTTCATGAAAAATGTACTGATTCTTGGTGCTGGCGGTCAGATAGCCCGCCATGTGATTAATCAACTGGCAGATAAACAAACCATTAAACAAACTTTATTTGCCCGTCAGCCAGCAAAAATCCACAAACCCTATCCCACTAATAGCAAGATTATTATGGGGGATGTACTGAATCATGCAGCACTGAAGCAGGCCATGCAGGGACAGGATGTTGTGTATGCCAACCTTACGGGGGAAGATTTAGATATTCAGGCAAATTCAGTGATCGCTGCGATGAAAGCCGGTGATGTTAAACGTCTGATCTTTGTTCTTTCCCTCGGTATTTATGATGAAGTTCCAGGAAAATTTGGCGAATGGAATAATGCAGTTATTGGTGAACCCCTAAAACCATTCCGCAGGGCTGCAGATGCAATTGAGGCTTCTGGACTGGAATATACAATTCTTCGCCCTGCCTGGCTGACTGATGAAGATATTATTGATTATGAGCTTACCTCACGCAATGAACCATTCAAAGGTACGATCGTATCACGTAAGAGTGTCGCAGCATTAATTACAGATATCATCGATAAACCTGAGAAACACATTGGTGAGAATATAGGAATCAATCAACCCGGGACTGATGGCGATAAGCCATTCTTCATGTAAATCAATTATATAGCTACCATCGTACTGTACTATGTGCAGTACGATTTATTAAACTTATTAAGGTGAACTGATCAATCAGATGCGATTAACATGTGTAGAACCAGTAAGAATAAAATACGCCATGTATATAACATTACGACAATTCTAATATCTGCACATCAATGAAAATGCAAACAACTTCCGGCAAAAAAGTGATACAAGATCGATAACATAGCGTTGAAGAAAAGGATTTGATAATCCGCAAAATTTGCACAACACTGCCTGTAATACTTCCTGAACCAGAGACGATCATGACCGTAACTCGCCCACGCGCCGAACGCGGCGCATTTCCGCCCGGTACAGAACATTACGGACGTTCATTATTGGGCGCGCCGTTAATCTGGTTTCCGGCCCCTGCAGCCAGTCACGAAAGTGGTTTGATTCTGGCTGGCACTCACGGTGATGAAAACTCTTCGATCGTCACGCTCTCCTGTGCTCTGCGGACTTTGACACCGTCTTTGCGCCGCCATCATGTGGTGCTGTGTGTGAATCCTGACGGCTGCCAGTTAGGGTTACGGGCCAATGCTAATGGTGTGGATTTAAACCGAAACTTTCCGGCGGCGAACTGGAAGGAAGGTGAAACCGTTTATCGCTGGAACAGCGCCGCTGAAGAACGTGATGTCGTATTGCTGACAGGTGACAAACCTGGCTCCGAACCTGAAACCCAGGCGCTGTGCCAGCTTATACACCGCATTCAACCTGCCTGGGTGGTCTCATTCCACGATCCGCTGGCCTGTATTGAAGATCCCAGACACAGCGAATTAGGTGAATGGCTGGCCCAGGCGTTTGAATTGCCTCTGGTAACCAGCGTCGGTTATGAAACGCCTGGCTCTTTCGGTAGTTGGTGTGCAGATCTCAACTTGCATTGCATCACCGCAGAGTTTCCACCCATCTCCTCCGACGAAGCCAGCGAAAAATATCTCTTTGCGATGGCAAACTTGCTGCGCTGGCATCCTAAAGATGCAATTCGCCCGTCGTGAACTGAAGCGCCGGTTCCACATCTACCGCCAGCCAGGTCGGTCCGTCAAGATCGGCGAAACTGACCTGCGGCACCAGCGGTAAAGCGGCGCTAATGGCCCGAGAGGTACACAACATGCAGCCCAGCATCAGACGAAAACCTTGTGCACGCGCTTCAGTCGCCAGCGCCAGCGCTTCCGTCAGACCACCGGTTTTATCAAGCTTAATGTTAACCATCTCATAGCGCCCTTTCAGCGCCTTCAGATTGCTACGAGTATGACAACTTTCATCAGCACAAATCGGTAACGGATGAATAAAATTCTCCAGCGCCGCATCGTCCTGCGCAGGGAGCGGTTGTTCAAGCATCGCAACGCCTAAATCCGCCAATAGCTGGCAACGCGCCGCCAACCCTTCTGCACGCCAGGATTCATTTGCGTCAACGATCAGCGTCGCATCGGGCACAGCGGTGCGAATTGCCACCATCCGCTCACTGATAAGATGGTTATCCAGCTTTACTTTCAGTAATTTCGCGCCTGCCTGCCAGAGTGTTGATGCACTATTGGCCATCTGATCAGGCGTACCGATGACTACCGTCTGGGCAGTGGTGACTGTCTCGGGAAGCGTTATGCCGATCAAATCAGCCAGCGATTGCTGCTGTTTTCGCGCCGCCAGATCCCACAATGCACAATCCAGCGCATTACGTGCTGCGCCGGCAGGGAGGATTTTTTGCAACTCCTCCCGTGTCAGCCCTTTCTCTAATTGCGGCACGACGCTCATAATTTGCGCCATTACCGAGGCATCACTTTCTCCATAACGCGGATACGGCGTGCATTCACCGGTGCCTTTAATACCTTCTTCTTCCAGTTCAACCACCACCACGCGCGCTTCACTGCGACTTCCCCAAGCAATCACAAACGGGGTATGTAAGGGCCAGCCTTCCTCGAATACCTTAACGGTTCTCATCTTTACTCCTTGTTGTCGCGGTGGTCTGCGGATTAAGCGCAAATAGCGTTTGCTGTGTTATTGACAGTTAGCATAAACTAGGTGTGACGTTAACTATATGTAAACAGGAAAGATAATCATGTCACAAACCGTTCATTTCCAGGGCAACCCGGTTACAGTCGCCAATTCCATCCCGCAGGCGGGTAGCAAAGCGCAGACTTTTACTCTCGTGGCAAAAGATCTGTCTGACGTCACCCTCGGTCAGTTTGCGGGTAAACGCAAAGTGCTGAACATTTTCCCGAGTATTGATACCGGTGTTTGCGCCGCATCAGTACGTAAGTTTAACCAACTGGCAACAGAGATCGACAACACCGTTGTGCTGTGTATCTCTGCCGATCTGCCGTTCGCCCAGTCTCGTTTCTGCGGCGCAGAAGGTCTGAACAACGTTATCACCCTCTCCACTTTCCGTAACGCTGAATTCCTGCAAGCCTACGGTGTGGCAATTGCTGATGGCCCACTGAAAGGTCTGGCAGCGCGTGCCGTTGTGGTTATTGATGAAAATGACAATGTGATTTTCAGCCAGCTGGTGGATGAAATCACCACCGAGCCGGATTACGAAGCAGCTCTGGCTGTACTGAAAGCATAAGTTAATATGCCTGATGGTGTTGCACCATCAGGCATATTCGCGCTTACTCTTCGTTCTTCTTCTGACTCAGACCGTATTCCCGCAACTTATTGGCAATCGCGGTATGTGAAACGCCGAGACGTTTTGCCAGTTTGCGCGTGCTGGGATAATTGCGATAAAGCTGGGTTAATACCGAGCGTTCAAAACGACTGGTGATTTCGTCCAGCGAACCTTCCATCGCATCTTCGCCCACGGCTACCGTTGCGGCGTCATAATCCGGCAACAAAATATCCTGTGGACGCAGCTCATAACCGTCCAGTTGTGTCAGTGCGCGATAGATAGCGTTCTTTAACTGCCGCACATTTCCCGGCCACGCATAACGTGTAAGCACAGTATTCAGGTCAGCGGCCAGTTTCGGACGCGGCACGCCCTGCTCGTCGGCAAAGCGGGCGACGAACAGCTCGGTTAACGGCATGATGTCCTGCGGACAGTCACGTAGCGGCGGCAGATTGAGCGTCAACACGTTCAGACGATAATAGAGATCTTCACGGAACACGCCTTTTTGCACCAGTTCGACCAAATTCTTCTGCGTAGCGCAAATCACCCTTACATCGACATGCACTTCATGATCTTCACCAACTCGACGGAAAGTACCATCATTGAGGAAACGCAGTAATTTCGCCTGCATCCTTGGCGACATCTCGCCTATCTCATCTAACAGCACCGAACCACCGTTCGCCTGCTCAAAGAACCCTTTTTTACCTTCCGGAGCATGACCAAACAGTTCACTCTCGACCGCATCTTCCGGTATAGACGCGCAGTTCAGCGCCAGGTAAGGTTTGCCCGCTCGTGGGCTTGCCTGATGGCAGGCGTAGGCAAAGAGATCTTTACCTGTACCGGTGTCACCCGTAATCAGCAACGGCGCGCTTAGCATCGCCAGTTTCTGCGCCTGTTCGACAACATGCTTCATTTTCGGGCTGACGGCGACAATTTGACTGAAGGCACTGACGTCCTGGGCGGCGACATTCTGCAACTGACGGCCCATACGAATCGTCGAGCGCAACATCACCACCGCACCGGTCAGAACATGTTGATCATTTTCATCCTGAAGATAAACAGGCGTAATCTCCATCAGGAAATTCTGCCCATTAATAACAACATGCTCGTTATGCGAGTCTTGCGGTTCGCTTTCCAGCCAGCGTAAAAAATTAAAGCCGTTAATTAATTGCGCGGCGGTATGGTTGCGCAGGCGATCCAATTTTTGCCCAAAAAGCTGACAGCTCGCCGGGTTCGCCATATCCACTTTGCTTTTCATATCAACAGAAAGCACAGGCTCAGGCAACGCCTCCAGTAACGCGCTCAACGCCAGATGCTCACGTTCGGAAGGCATCCACGGAACAGTGCGCACATCGGTAACACCTGCAATACGGCGTATTTCGGCCATCAGACTGCTGAAACTTTCAAATTCCAGTTCGGCAAAATTGAGGTAGATTCGCCCAATGGGGTCAATCTCAATACCGCGTAAATCAATGCCTCTCAGCACCAGTAGATCGAGTAATTCGCGGGTCAGACCAAGTCGGTCTTCACAAAAGACTTCCAGACGCATGGGAACCTTCACCTGAAAAAAGAACAATTAATATGATGATATGACACTATTTGGATAGCAGGAAGGTTTCTGTCAACAATGATTGACACAAAGACGGAAAAACGGGCACTTCGGCGTAAAGATATCCGGTCAGCACCCGATATTGCATTATTTTTCGCTGGGCGTTTTGCCTTTTTGCAGCGTCTCTTTCACCTGACCGATAAGCTGACGACGGAAATCCCCGAGGCGAGGTTTGTCATCTTCAATCCACGGCAGCGGGCGGCAAAGTTCCATAGCTTTAATCCCCAGTCGTGCCGTCAGAAGTCCAGCACCAATCCCCTGAGCTGCCCGGGTAGACAAACGCGCAGCGAGATCTTGCGACATCCAGTCCATCCCCACTTCGCGCACCAGTTCGCTGGCTCCGGCGAAAGCGATATTCAGCAATACCAGCTTAAACAGGCGCAAACGGCTGTAATATCCCAGTTCAATGCCATACAGCGTGGCGATGCGATTAATCAAACGCAGATTGCGCCAGGCGATAAACGCCATATCCACCAGCGCCAGAGGGCTGACCGCAATCATCAACGTTGATTCCGCTGCCGAACGGCTGATTTCGCGCCGCGCCTGGGCATCTAAAACTGGCTGGACCAAATGCGCATACAAACTGACCACTTCACGGTCGTTTTGCGTTTCATGGATTGAGGCATACCAGCGTTGCAGCGCCGGATGTGACTGATCGATGCCCGCCTGCTGTGCCAGTTTTTCGCAAAATGCGCGGCCTTTACCCGTGCCGTGACTATGCAATAAATCACGCGCTTCGTCGCGTTCATGGGCGCGCTGTCGCAAGCGCCATAAGCGCCGCCACTCTGTTACCACAGAACCTACGCCAGCGCCGATAATCAATGCCCCAGCGGCACATCCACCCAGCGCCACCCAGTCCTGGGTTTGCCAGGCGTTCATTGTCCACTGTACACCCTGCCCGACAACGCTTGCGCCAAACAGAGCCAACCCGCCCATCACCATTTTGCGCCACAGGCTGCGTTTCGGACGTAACGCTGCGTCCATCACCGCTTCAACTTGCCCCTCTTCTTCCTGCGCTTCGTCGAGCGTGGCCGGGGCAAAATTTTGCGCCTGATTTTCGTCAAAGGTCTGCTGCGCCCTGAATTTTGGATTCTGATCGACCTCCAGTGGACCGTCGAAATCAATACGTGGTTTTAACGGTTCGGTCATCGCAATTTATCTCCTATTAAAAATTCCAGCGCAGCATCAAGGCGAATATGCGGCAGCGGTTTGTCGACATCCATCACCTGCGGACGAAACGCCTCAAACTGGAAGCCTTGCTTATCCCAGAACGCCTGACCGGGCAAACGAGCGGGAACTTCGCCAGGATAAACAGTGAGCGGTGCGCCATCGCTGAGTCGATTACCGCGCAGCGCCGGGATTTTCTCACCGTTAACATCAATAATGCCGCTGGTGGTCGCCTGAACTGACGCCAGCCCCAGGCAGTCCATGCTGATCCCTTCGAACGCCGCATTTTGCCAGGCATCCTGAATCAGTTGTTGCAGTAATGAAACCATATTAGCGTGCTGATCGATGGTCACATGGTCCGCTTTAGTGGCAGCAAACAATAGCTTATCGATAACCGGCGAAAACAAACGCCGGAACAGGGTACGCTGCCCGTAGTGGAAACTTTGCATCAGCTGCGTCAGCGCCAGACGCATATCATTAAATGCCTGTGGTCCACTGTTGAGCGGTTGCAGGCAGTCCACCAGCACAATCTGGCGGTCAAAACGCAGGAAGTGATTTTTATAGAATCCTTTCACCACCTTCTCGCAGTAATAATTAAAACGCTCGCGCAACATTCCGGCGTTGGTGTGTTTATCGGCCTGCGCCAGTTTAGACTCGCCCCAGGCATCGACATCTGGCCATGGGAAGAATTGCAGCGCGGGCGCACCTGCCATATCTCCCGGCAAGACAAAGCGCCCAGGCTGAATAAAGTGCAGCCCCTGCTGTTTACAGTGGTGGAGATAATCGGTCCACGCGGCGGCAATGTCTGCCAGCCGGTTTTCGTCGGCAGGCGCTAGCGGGTCCAGCCCTTCGCACATCATTCGCCATTTCGCCGACCATTCGCCGCGCTGACCATTGAGTAAGCCCGTCATCTGGCGCGACCAGCTTAAATAGTCCTGCGCCAGCATCGGCAGGTCGAGCAACCATTCGCCGGGGTAATCCACAATCTCCAGATACAGCGTGGAGGTATCCTTAAAGTGGCGCAGCAGCGAATCGTTCGATTTATAGCGTAGCGCCAGGCGAATTTCGCTGACGCCGCGCGTTGGCGTCGGCCAGGCGGGAGGATCGCCATATAACTGCGCCAGTCCTTCATCATAGGTGAAGCGCGGAATGCCAAAGTCACGCTGGGGAATGCGTTTTACGCCCAGCAGGCGTTCTTCACGCACCGCACTTAATAGCGGCAAACGTGCTCCGGCATGAATATTGAGCAACTGATTAACCATCGCGGTGATAAACGCTGTTTTGCCGCTGCGGCTAAGTCCGGTTACAGCGAGGCGCAGATGTCTGTCGACACCCCGATTCACCAGCGCATTAAGTTCATTTTTAAGTCGCTTCATTGCTGTCCTGTGCTGCTCTGAAGACCAGAAAAAAATCATTCGTAAGGATATGAATGTGGGGGCCAGGCCATTGATTATCAACTGCCCGTGTTGTCATCGACGGGCGAACTCCATAAGATGTGCAACATTCACGTTCGGACGGAGTTCCTGACCTATGTCCCCTACTATTTATGATATTGCCAGGGTTGCAGGCGTATCAAAATCCACCGTATCACGCGTGCTGAATAAGCAAACCAATATCTCCCCGGAAGCGCGCGAAAAAGTGTTACGGGCCATTGAAGAATTACAGTATCAACCAAACAAGCTGGCACGCGCGCTGACCTCTTCGGGTTTTGATGCCATTATGGTGATTTCTACCCGTTCGACCAAAACTACGGCGGGTAATCCGTTTTTCTCGGAAGTTTTACATGCCATCACCGCCAAAGCTGAAGAAGAAGGTTTCGACGTGATATTGCAGACGTCGCACAACCTGGCAGAAGACTTACAAAAATGCGAAAGCAAAATTAAGCAGAAAATGATTAAAGGCATTATTATGCTAAGTTCGCCAGCGGATGAGTCATTTTTTGCCCAACTCGATAAATATGATATTCCGGTGGTGGTAATTGGCAAAGTTGAAGGTCAATATGCCCATGTTTATTCTGTCGATACCGATAATTTTGGCGACAGCATTGCGTTGACCGATGCGTTAATTGAAAGTGGGCATCAAAATATTGCCTGCCTGCATGCTCCGCTTGATGTCCATGTCTCGGTTGACCGCGTTAATGGCTATAAGCAAAGTCTGGCTGCGCATAATATTGCAGTGCGTGATGAATGGATTGTTGACGGCGGTTATACCCATGAAACAGCCTTGCAAGCCGCACGGCAATTATTAAGCCAGTCGCCGTTGCCAGAAGCCGTATTTGCCACTGACAGCCTGAAATTAATGAGCATTTATCGTGCGGCAGCAGAGAAAAATATTGCTATTCCGCAGCAGTTAGCGGTGGTGGGCTATAGCAATGAAACGCTGTCATTTATTTTAACGCCTGCACCAGGCGGCATCGATGTTCCGACGCAGGAGTTAGGTCAACAAAGCTGCGAGTTATTATTCCAGCTAATTGCCGGAAAACCGTCACCACAAAATATTACCGTTGCTACGCATATGTCGTTGAAATAAATGTATGCCGGATTTGGCGCTCGCCCCGCATCCGGCAATTTAGCACAATATCAGAACGAGTAATTCACCCCAACACCCGCATAATGGAATTTATCGCTGTCGCCTTCGTCGTGATCCTGCCACTCAAACGCGTATTCCAGCGAAACGGAAAGACCATTCTGGAAATCATAACCGTAAAATAACCCCACACGGTTAAAATCATGGCCTTCACGTTCAATATCATCCTGCCAGTCCCAGTTACTCCAGCGATCCAGCCCAATGCGCGTATACGGCGTCACCGAGTGGTTGCCGAGCGTCAGCGGCAAATAGGCGCGAATTTCTTGCGTGGAAAACTCACCGTTATTGCGGCTATCATCCATATTGAAACCGCGCTCGAGATAATAGTTCACTCGCAAGGCAACCGTTTCGTTGAAGGTATATTGCAGACCCGTTTCCGTTTCGACACGGGTATCAGCATAACCGGTCGTATTCAGATCGTTGGCAAATTTATACATCGACAGCCAACCGTTGAAACGTAAATCGTCAGTCAGTTTCACATCCCAGTCTGGCGCAATTTTCCAGCGCTGCATATTCGCCGTGTCTTTACCCGGTTCATCAACGTAGTGATAACCATAATTACGGAAACCACCAGTCAGACCGAAACTGAAATCATCGCTTTCGAGGAACTGATAATGTACCTCCAGCTCCGGGCGATCAAACCACGTTCCACGTTTACCCGCGCTATAATCTACCGGCCCTTCCTGATAATAGGCCAGAGAAATTCTCCACGGCCCGTTGGCGGCATTAAAATAGACAGAAGGCTCCGCCAGCCCATCCATATCTTCGCCATAACCCTCGACGTTTTCTATTTCGTACATCGCGCCGATATTAAAGTGCCAGTCGTTCTTTTCCTCGGCCTGTGCGCAGGCCATTCCCGCACACATCACCAGTGCGGTACAGGGTAATAATTTTTTCATTATTGTTCCTTGTATTATCCTGGGGGAATGCCTTCCCCCTGTATTTAGCGAATTGCTATTTCCGTTTCTGCATCAAAGAAATGACATTTAGTCATATCAAAATGAATAGTGATATTTTCTCCTGCATGATAATCATTTAACGCACCAGCACGGACCACCAGTTCGTGCCCCCCAACCGTGGTGTAGAGCATAAATTCAGCACCGGTTAATTCTGCCACGCTAATTTTGGCGGAAATGTTATTTTCCTCTTGCGCTTGCGGCTGAATATCTTCCGGGCGTATTCCCATCACAATGGGCTTATGCAAACTTTCCTGTGTTTTCAGAACCGCTAATTTCTCCTCGGGAATGGTTAATTTAAGCGTTTCCGTAACGAATTTATCGCCATCAATCGTGCCGCGAATAAAATTCATTGCAGGTGATCCTATAAATCCGGCAACAAACATATTCGCGGGTTGGTTATAAACCGTTTTCGGCGCACCTACTTGCTGAACAATCCCATCCTTCATAATCACAATCCGCGTCGCCATGGTCATCGCTTCGGTCTGATCGTGGGTCACGTAGATCATGGTGGTGTTCAGTTTCTGATGCAGCTTGCTGATCTCTGCGCGCATTTGCACGCGCAGCTTGGCATCCAGGTTAGAGAGCGGCTCATCCATTAAAAACACGCCCGCTTCGCGCACAATCGCCCGCCCAAGCGCCACTCGCTGACGTTGCCCGCCGGAAAGCGCGCCCGGCTTGCGTTTCAGGTACTCACGCAGGCCGAGAATTTGCGCCGCCCAGTTCACCCGCTCATCAATCACCTCTCTGGCGATTTTTTGCATCTTCAGGCCAAACGCCATGTTGTCGTAGACCGTCATATGCGGATACAGCGCGTAGTTCTGGAACACCATCGCGATATTGCGTGCTTTGGCTGGAACGTCATTCATTCGTTTGCCGTCGATCAACAGATCACCGCCGCTGATCTCCTCAAGCCCGGCAATCATACGCAGGGTGGTCGATTTACCGCAGCCCGACGGGCCGACAAACACGATGAACTCTTTATCGGCAATCTCCAGGCTGAAGTCCTTCACCACATGCACCTGGTTATCGTAGATCTTTTGAATATGTTGTAACGAAAGCTGTGCCATGTTGATTCCTTTGCTATACGTTTTGCCAGAAGGCCGATAACCGCGGCCAGGTCAGGGAGTCCGTTGAGGGCAACAATAATTGCGCCCCGGTTAAGCCCGCGCCGATCCCCACCGAGCGCATACCGCTGGCGTTAATGGCGTCAATGCCCGCCTGCGCATCTTCAATGCCGATACATGCCTGCGGCGGCACGCCCAGTCCGGCACAGGCGGCGAGAAAGATTTCCGGGTCCGGTTTCGAGTTTTTAAGTTGGGAAGCGTCCGCGCAGAAGGTGAAAAACTCGCGCAGCTCCAGCGCTGCTAAAATCGTCGGCGCATTCAGGGAGACAGAAGCCAGCCCTATAGGGATCTGCTGTGCACGGAGATCTGCCAGCAAATTGCGAATGCCGGGCAGCACAGCATTAACCGTCAGTTCGCGCAGTGAGTGGACGTAGAGCAGATTTTTGCGATACGCCAGTTGAGCCCTCTCCTGCGGGTTAAAGTCGCCCTCTTTGCCCCCGTGTTGCAGAATGCGCCGCAGAGACTCATCGCGGCTGATCCCTTTTAGGGATTCGTTAAACTGCGCATCAATGCTGATGCCAATTTCAGCGGCAATCTGCTGCCACGCCTTGAAATGCAGATGCGCGGTATCGGTGATTACACCATCCAGATCGAAAATTACCCCTTGCAGTTTCATTCATCCTCCTGATGCGTGGTAGCGGTCCCATTGAAGGGCAAAATAAAATCACCCAAACAGAAAACAGATTCTTCAGCCACAGATATAAGCTGCCCGTTCAAACGCAGTGAAACGGGCGCAGAAGTTCGAATCGCAATACGCTGCGCGTCGAGAGTGACCTGTAATTCGCAGCCCTGCCAGAACAGAGGGAAAGACAACTGTTGCCACTGCTCAGGTAACGCTGGATTGAGATGCAATTCACCGTTACGCACGCTCACCCCGGCAAAACCCTGAATCGCCCCCAGCCAAATAGCGCCAGTTGCGGCTGCGTGGATACCGTCATCACAGCTATGCGGATCAGCACCAAGATCGATTTCAGTCCCCTCCCGCCAGAACTGATAACTTTGCGCCAACAGGCCACAGCGTGCGGCAACAATGCCGTGGATCGCTTTACTCAGTGAAGAGTCGTGAATGGTGCGCGGTTCATAAAATTGCAGATTGGCAAGACACGATGCCGCTGAGTACTGCTCCGGCAGCATGTAATTGAGCATCACCACATCAGCTTGTTTGAGGATCTGCATCTCGTTCACTTCTGCGCGTGAATAATCCAGCAGAATGGTTTGCTTCCCCGCCGCCGCTTTGTATTTCGCCAGATTAATCGCTGGTTTCGCCATAAACGAATCATCCTGCGGCAAAACGCCGTCAGGCTGAATTTCTGGCAGCCGCAGTTCTTTGAGGAATATTTCGGCACGATGAATAAACGCGTCGTCGCTACAACCAAACTGACGAGCGATATTCAGCGCCTGCTGGACGTTGTAATACGCCATATAGCTGGTGAAGGCGTTATTATTGACATGTTCGGTATATTCGTCTGGCCCAATAACATCATGAATTTCCAGACGGTCGTTAACCCTCACCGTGCGGCTAATCCAGAACTTTGCAGTTTCCAGAAGTAGCGCCATGCCTTCATGAGCAATGAAACTTTCATCCCCCGTGGTCTGCCAGTATTGAACAACCGCCCAGGCGATATCGGCGACCAGATGATGTTCCGCCTGCGCCGAGGCCACTTTTTGCCGCAGCCCGGTGCGAATGTTAATGGCGGCAAATTCCGGCGTCTCTTCTTCGCCGCTGCGCGCGCTTTCCCACGGAAATAGCGCGCCCTGCCAGCCGTTGCGTCGCGCTTTCTCCTGCGCGCCTGGCAAGTTGTGCCAGCGATAACGCAGTAAACTTCGGGCAACCGTCGGATCGCTAAACAGATGAAACGGCAGTAAAAATACTTCCGTATCCCAGAAAACGTGGCCTTTGTAGCCTTCCCCGGTCAAACCTTTTGCCGCAATACTGCTGCGCTCGTCGTGAGCAGGCGTCATGATGCGTAGGTGATAAAGCGCATAATCTAACGCTTGCTGATCGTGCGCATCGCCACCGTTTACCGTGATACGACGTTTCTGCCACCATTGACGCCAGTTTTCTGTGGATGCTGCAAGAAGTTGGTCGTAACTCTGCTGTACATACATTTCAAGCTGACGAAGCGATGCACTGCCCCACTCGTCTAAAGCGACGAGTCTGTCGTCCCGCCAGTCGATCCACACCCGTTTTTGCAGCGTCAGCGTTTCGCCTGCGTGAAGTTGCGCACTGGTATGTTGCAGCAAGCGGCGCTCTTTGGCGGTATAGCATTGCTGCACATCACCGCTCACCTTACAGCAACAGCTGATGGCCACATCACTGCGCCCATCCTGGGTGGTGTAGATCCCCTGCATCAGATGCTGACCAAATACCCGCAACTGGGTTTCGTCGAGATGTTGGCGACCGTGGTTGGTTTGCGTGGCGTCAATGCCTGTTGAAATCAGCACTAACGCGTCGGCGTCCAGTGGCGTAATAGTGATTTCCAGCGCAATGAGCGGCAGTTGGTCTGCCGAAACAAAGCGACGGCTGACGATGGTGTAACGCGCGCCGTTACTGGTACACCAGACAACGTTGCGGCGTAATTCGCCACTGGCAAAGTCAAGCTCACGCTGCCAGGCTTCGCGGGATAACGAGAAAACCTCACCATTTATGGCAATCTCCATCCCCACGACATCAGGCAGGTTCACCAGTTCGTTGATTTCACCCTTACCCGCTCGATGATACAGCCCCGCCAGATACATGCCGCGCGTCTGGCGCGTGTAATCTTCTTCATGGCTGGCGCGAAGCCCAAGATAGCCGTTCCCCTGCGCCATCAGTGAAGCATACTTGTTCAGGGTATGCTGGCTGAAATGGGGTTCTGATAACGTTACTAGCCTGGTCATAATTCAACACGCGTCCCTGTTTCTGCGGATTGATACAACGCCGCCACCAGTTGCTGGATGATGTACCCCTGCTCGGCGTCGGCTATCATCACGGGCTTGCCCTGTACGTGATTGATAAAGGCTTCCATGCTGCGCAAATGGCGGTTGTCGTCTGCCATTTCCCGTTGCATCAGCGTCATTAATTCACCGTTGTTATCGGTGTAGAGATGTGCCGGAAACAGCGTCGCACCGGCTTTATCACCACAAAAGCTGACATTCATAATCGACTGTTCGCGGATGTTGAGTGCAAATGACGTTTCCAGCCACAGAATGCCGCCGTTATGAAATTCAATGGTGCCAAACAGCGAATCTTCGACGCTGTAAGTTGCCGGATCCCACTCGCCAAATTGACCACAGCTCTTTTGTGTGCCGATCTTTTGAAAGCTATGCGCGGTCACGCTTTTCACCGCCGGAAAGCCCAGTACATACATCGCCGCATCCAGCATATGAATGCCGATGTCAATAAGCGGCCCGCCGCCCTGCAATTCTTTATTGGTAAAAACGCCCCAGCCGGGAACGCCGCAGCGACGCAGGGCGCGGGCGGTGGTAACGTAAATCTCTCCCAAAACGCCGTTGGTCACCTGTTCACGCAGCTGTTGCGTATCGAGTGCAAAACGATGGTGAAAGTCGTAGGCCAGCACCTTGCCCTGTTTGCGCGCGGTATCGCACATTTCCCGCGCCTGTTCTGGCGTCATGGCGGGCGGTTTTTCGCACATCACATGGCAGCCCGCTTCCAGCGCCATCAGGGTATGTTCGTAATGAAAACGGTTAGGTGAGCAGACGCTAACCACATCAGGTTTCACCGCCAGCAGCATGGCCTGCGGATCGTCCCACACGGATGCATTCCCGTATTTTTCTGCCAGCGCCTGCGCCTGGGAAAGGCGGCTGTCACAGACAGCCACCAGTTCCAGATCGTTGCGGGTGCAGTAGTACGAAGCATGAACTTTATCCGCCACCTGGCCCGCGCCTATTATCGCGACCCGCAGCGGAGAGCTTGTCATTGCACTTTTCACAAAGACCTCTTAGCAGGTACGCAACCAGGCCAAAGAATCACGGTACGCCTGGGCTGGATCTTCCGCCCGGATGCGCCCTTCGTACACCACATAGCCCTGATAGTTATCCGCGCGCAGCTGTTCAAACAGCGCGTGGAAATCCAGGGTGCCGCTGCCCGGCTGGTAGCGATGGTTATCGGCAATATGCACATGACCGAGCAGGTCGCGGTTGTCATGCAGCGCCTGCGCCAGGTTATCTTCTTCGATATTCATGTGATAGAAATCGCCGATAATCTGTACATGTTTAAGATCGTTTTCGACGATGTAACGGCGGGCATCGGCGAGGGTGTTGATCATGTGATCCTGATAACGGTTTAACGGTTCGAGGTACACCACGGTTCCGGTACATGCGGCCACCTTTTCCAGTACGCGCAGGGAATCACTCACCATTTTGCGGTCGCCGTCCAGGCTACGCGGCGAGGTCATCGGCGGTAAGCGGAAGGTAAACATGCCCCATGCAGCCGGAACGACGATACCTTTACCGCCCACTTCTGCCAGAGCTTCAAGAATGCGTTCGATCTGCTTTAAGCCATTAAGTCGACGCTCTTCGATAAAGTCGCCAATCCAACCGTCATAGCCACCGCAGGCGGTGGTCACCGGTAAACCGGTTTCTTTGATTGCTGCTTTGACTTCTTCGAGATTGTTGACCAGCAGTTTGCCGTCAATCTCAAAACCATCGAAACCCATCTCTTTGATATAACGAAATTTCTCCAGAATGTTTTCCGGAAAGAACGCCTGATTCTGTGTGCCGATTTTCATTTTTTTCATTCCTTTGAATTAAAACGTAACGCCCATTTTGATGCTCTGTTCCGGATGCTGGTCGACATACTGCATGTAGCTTTCCGGGCTGTTAGCAAAGGTCACCACCGGGTCGATTAAATCTTCACAATTGAGATAACCGTTCATCAGCAGTTCCCAGCAGGTTTCTTCAATACGCTTGCGACTCCAGCGCGGATAATCCGGGTTCGGCTCGCTGCACGCACGGGAGAAAACAATTTTGGCGTTGTTGAAATGCGCTTCGCGTCCGAGGTTAAAACCTTCGGCAAACGGTTTGGCAAACGCGACATACGAGATGGTGCCGCCATATGCCAGACCTCGTAGCGCCGATTGCAGCGCGTCGGCATAGCCGCTGGTTTCGATAATCACATCGGCACCCTGCTTGCCGGTTAGCGTTTTGATCTCTTTGCCTACGTCAGTGCCAATGGGGTTAAGGCAGAAATCCGCGCCATGGCGACGGGCAATCTCACAGCGATGGGCGATAGGATCGACGCCAATCACCACCGACGCGCCAGCACGTTTAGCCAGTTGAATGGCAATTTGACCGATCGCGCCAAGCCCTACCACCACCACAAAATCGCCCACGCGCACATTGGCATCGCGCACGCCGCTCATGGCAAACTGCGCCGGGTCGTAGCAGACAGCGTTTTTCCACGAACTGCCTTGCGGCATTTTGCGCAGCTTGTAGTTATTCACTGCGTTAATGATGACCGTCTCGGAGAGCGGGCCGTAGCCGCATACGCTGTCGCCCACCGCGTAGTCGGTAACGTCGCTGCCGCACTCGATAATGTCGCCAACCACCATGTTGCCAAGCTGGAATTTGCCAAACTCAATGCCGCGCGGCGCATCTGCCGGACGCGGGGTGAACATCTGCCATTCGCCGTTAAAGTCTTCATCGATAAACGGACTGGCAGCGCGGAAATCGACCACTTCCGTCCCGTGCTTCGGTGCGCCGAAGCGCACGCGGATCTTCACTTCATTGGCTAAAATCGCCCGATCTTCATACTCAACCAGCGCAGCAACGCGCGGTGCTGTGGCTACTAACTTTTTCATGTAAAACTCCTTGTAAAGAAACTCGCCGCTTTAGCCCTTCACGCCACCGGCGGTCAAACCACTCTTAATAAAACGTTCCGAAAGCGCGTACATAATCACCACCGGCAATGCGGTCACCAGCGAGGCCGCCATCATCCGTCCCCAGATGTAATCAGGCGTACTGAACAGCGCGTTCAGTCCCACAGGTAAGGTGAAATTGCTGGCGCTGGAGAGGAAAATCGACGCAAACAGATAGTCGTTCCACGCCACCATAAAGCAGTAGACGAACACGGATATCAGCCCGGACATCGCCAGGGGCACGGTGATACGGAAGATGATTTGCAGACGGTTGAGGCCATCCATCATCGCCGCTTCTTCGATCTCATCAGGGATGGTGTCGAAGTAGCTTTTCAGCATAAACACGGCGGTGGGCAGGGTTTGCGTCACCATGGTAATGATCAGCGCCATCTCGGTGTCGTAAATACCAAGCGCGGTGATGATTTTGAACAGCGGCACCACCAGCAAAATGCCAGAGAACATGTACACCGTGTAAAAGCTGGCGTTGATGGTCATCCGGCCTTTAAAGCGCAGGCGGGAAAGCGCGTAAGCTCCGAGAATGCCGAGAAATACCGCCACCACGGATGAAACCACCGACACCACCATGCTGTTACGGAAGTAGTCGACAAACGGGAAAATCATCGGGTTAAAAATGTCGACATAATGCTCCAGCGTCCACTGTTGCGGCAGCAGCGTAGGATGCAGCGAGATCGCCTCTTTTGCGCTCTTGAACGAGGTCATCAGCATCACAAAAAACGGAAACAGCGTGATGATGAGAAACAGCGCCAGCCCGCAGTAAAAACCGATGCGACTGAGTGTGCGTTTATTTGTTGCCATTGAGGTTCACCCGTTTTCTGGTCAGCAGAATGACAGCGAAAATAATGATGAAGAGCACCACCGAGATCGCCGCCGCTTTCCCTAAGTCATTAAAGGCAAAGGCGGTTTTGTAGAGATAGACACCGAGAATATCGACCTTGGTCGTCAGCAGATAAACATCCGCGAACATGTAGAACATCCAGATGGTGCGCAGGGTCACCACCGTCGCCAGGACCGGCATAATCGCGGGCAGCGTGACGATACGAAACCGTTGCCAGGCATTAGCGCCATCCATCTCTGCCGCTTCGTACAGCGATTTGTCGATGGTCTGCAAAATCGCCAGAAACGAAATAAAGGCATACGGGAAGTAGCGCCAGATGGCGAACAGCACCACCAGCACAAAGCTACTGCCCGGATTATCGAACCACAGCGGTGCCTGCTCATAGAGATGCAGAAGATCGACGCCGAGGTAGTTCACAATGCCGTAACCGTTGTTGAACATGTATTTCCAGGCGAACACCAGCGAAATAGACGGCGTTACGTAGGAGAGGATCACCAGCGAACGCGCGGTTTTGCGCAGGCGGAACTCGCGGTTGAAAAACATCGCCACGGCCAGCCCGAGCACGGCGCTGCCCGCCACCACCAGTGTGGTATACCAGACCGTCATCCACAGCGAGTGCCAGAAGCCGGGATCGGAGAGAATACGCACGTAGTTGCTCACCCCAACAAACGTTGACTCGATGTTGGGATTAAGCGGCAGACGTAAAAAACTGATTTCGATATTCGACACCATCGGCCACGCCACCAGACCGCCCAGCAGTAATAAGCTGGGCGCGAGAAGCAACAGCGCAAAGGGCATATCGGAACGACCTGAAAAAAGCCTGTTCATTGCGGATTCCTGTCCTGGGTTTAGCGCTGTTCAACCAACTCATCCAGCTTTTTCTGGCTCGTTTGCAGCGTGCCAGGGAGGTCGGCTTTACCCACGGTGACGTTATGCACCATGGAGCTCACCACGCCAGAACCCGTCACATCGCCCATGCGGGTAAAATTTTTATCCCCTACTGCGCCAAAGACCTGAATATTTGGCAGTTCGCTGATTAACTGATTTGGCAGCTCACCCAGCGCCTTAATAACGTCGTTGTCTTTCCAGGTGGCGGTAGTGACAACCGCTTTGTTCACCGGCAGCGCCGCGCCTGGCGACATCATCACCCAGTCGGCAATGTTGTCTGCCTGCTCCATAAAGGTGACAAATTTTTCAGCCGCTTCCGTCTCTTCGGCCTTTTGCCCGGCGGTAATGGTCAGCGAGGTCAACATGCCGTAGACCGCAGAGTTTTTCTCGGTGGGTACAACGAAACCAACGTTTTTCGGATCGCCCTCTTTAATCACAGCCGGAAGGATATAGGTGGAGTAAATCGCCATCGGCGCGGTGCCGTTCATAAAAGCGTCTTTCACTTCCATGATGTCGTTAGAACCCGGCATGGTGTTGGCAGCAAGGTCGCGGTAATAGGTCAGCGCCTGCATCATCTCTGGGGTATCAAGGGTGATTTTGCCTTCGGCGTTAAAGACGTTAGCCTGATTGGATAACGCAAACTGGGAGAAAGATTGTTCCGTCAGCACACTTTCTGCCGTAGGCAGTGCAATGCCATATTTTTTATTCGCCGGGTCATTCAGTTTCTGCGCGACATCCAGCAATTGCTGCCAGTTTTTCGGCTCCTCCAGCCCGGCTTTTGCCAGCACATCTTTGCGATACCAGATGCCGCCAATCCATGCGCTCACGGGAACACCGGTCCAGGCGCTGCCATCTTCGGTGCGCACAATACGCAGTACGCCATCGTAGAACGCGCCTTCACCAACGTTGCTGATGACCGTGGCAACCGCTTTACGATCGATAAGCTGCTCTTTGTCCATAACTTTGGCGTAGTCATGGCTGGTTTCGATCACTTCCGGCAGCGAGCCGCTACGTGACAGGGTTATGACTTTGGTGTTATAGGCATCTTCTTCCACTGGCACTTGTTTAACGGTGATGCCCGGGTTTTCTTTTTCAAAACGGGCAATCAATTTACTGATAACGGCCTGGCGCTCCTGCTCCACCGAAGAATGCATAAATTCGATGGATACATGGGTTTTATTTTCTTCTTTACAGCCTGAAATCAGGGCGCAGGAAACCAGTGCTGATAACAGCACGATTTTTGATTTAATCATGAGATGTTCCTTTTTATTTAATCCACATAACCTGCCAGGGGCGCAGCGTTATTTCATTACCCAATATATCAACTTCACTAATCAGATCCCGACCATGCAGATCAGTAATATTTATATGCTGAATATTTTCACTGACATTAAACAATCCTGTCAGACAATTACCATCCGCGTTGCTTCTTTGAATACACATTACGGATGAATTAACCGTATCGATGGTAAAATCATTATCCGGATGAAACTCGTTATGGCTGCGACGAAGTGTAATTAAACGCGACAACTGATGATATACCGCATGCCTTAATGTAGCTTCATCGTTCAGTTCCTGTGTTATCTCTTCACTGTGATATTTTTTACGGTTAATCGCACGGTTATATCCGAGTTTTTCGACACCTGCGTAATCATTACGCGAGCCCAGAATACTTTGAATATATATCGCTGGCACACCGGGGAAACTTAACAAAATCGCATGGGCAAGGATAAACCTGGCACAACGTTCTACATCGCTACTCTCGCGGCGGCTTAACGCATCCATATAGGTGACATTTATTTCATAGGGACTGCGCGTACCGTCGGGATTATTTTTCCAGTTTACTAATGCACCTTCCTGCTGTAATGCCTCGACCAGCGCTAATATTTCGCTTTCTGGTAACAAGCCACGCAGTGGGTTCAACCCGATGCCATCGTGAGAGGCGAGGAAGTTAAACCAGGTGGTGTTGCTGGAAGGTAGTGTCAGGTTTTGCGCCCACGCACAAAGCGCCTCAACGTTCTGTTTTTGCACCGCATGCAGCACCAGCGGCGGCAGCGAGAACTGGTACACCATATGCGCTTCGTCATCGCCTTCGCCAAAGTAAGCAATGTTGTCTTTATGCGGAACATTGGTCTCGGTAATGATCACTGTACCTGGTGCTACGTCATCAATAATCGACCATAACAGCTTGATAATCAGATGTGTTTTTTCCAGATGGATGCAGCTTGTTCCTGGCTCTTTCCACATAAAGCCAACGGCATCCAGCCGGACATATTCTGCGCCCTTTTCCAGGTAGCACAGCAATACATCCACCATCGCCAGCAACACTTCAGGGCTACGGTAATTGAGGTCAATTTGATCGTCGCTAAAGGTGGTCCATAAATGGCGCGTGGAATTATCGCGCATCTGGAATGGCGTTAATAACGGTAACGCACGCGGGCGAGTGACGGCGCTGAGATCGGTTTGCGGGTCAACGGCAATAAAAAAATCTTCAAAACCTGGCTGCTGTTGTAAATAGTTTTTAAACCATTCACTTTTTGCCGACATATGGTTGCAGACAAAATCAAACATTAAATGACTGCATTCACCGAGTTGCTGAATATCCTGCCACTCCCCCGCTTCACTGGCGACCTGATGATAATCAATTACCGAAAAGCCATCATCAGATGACCATGGATAAAACGGCAACAAATGAACATGTGAAAAAATGCTTTGAAGCCATTGAGGGTAAAACTGATTAAATGTGGGTAGTGGTTTTAAATCATTACTGTGAAATTGATCAGCATAGGTAATTAACACGACATCACTTTCATCCCAGTGTTTTTTACGTCGCTGTGTAATTAATCGTTTCGCACTCTCAAGACGCGTTACAAGTTTCTGTAAATGAGTTGCGGTAAATGTTCCACCGTAGATTTCGTCCAGGTAATCCGTAATTTTCTGTTCCATGTTGCCTTTCCGTGGTAGCGGTCCCATGAAACGAGAGACTACTCCGCAGAAAATAAACTGTCAATTGAGCACAAGGGTTTTAGTCACGCAGGAAATCATTTTTTACCAGGGAAAAAGCGTATTTGTGAGCTGACGCAAATAATCTATGGGGATGTACATAAGGTGTGACAGAAAAAGTAAACGGCGCATAAGCGCCGCTTAGGGTGGATTCTTTTAACCTTTGACCTTCGGCATTGCGATGTCTTTCAGGCCACCGGCGTTCTCAACGTGGGTATATCCCATCTCGCTAAGGATCTCTTTTGCCTGCCCTGACTGGCGTCCGGCATTGCAATACACTTTCACGGTGTCGTTTTTATCCGGAACGGCGGTGGCAATGCGCTCTTTCACTTCCTTCAGGGGAATATTGATGGCCCCCTGAACGTGCTCTTGCTGATACTGCTCAGGAACACGAACATCGATCCAGTGTTCAGCGGCGAAAACGGGCAGTGAAAACACCAGTGTCAGAGCAAGTAAGCCTTTTTTAAACATGTAAGCGTCCTTCTATGGATGAAAATTGCCATCCATAATACGCCTTAGCTTTAACAATTTTTGCGAAACTCCCCTCACCTTTTATAACGCTGCGCCAGTTTATTGGCAGCCCGACTTAACAGCGGTTCCAGCGCCACAGCCAGCAACATTTTCAGCGGTCGGCGAGCAACTGATTTTATCGCCCAGCCCGCCACACCCGCCGGGCCATAGCGCAGTGCGGTAAGAAGTACCAGCTTGCCTGCTAATTTGAAACCAGGCTTCACCTTTTGCCCGGCCTGTTGCCAGCGAGTATTCATAACTTTCCTCACAGTTGACGGAAACGGCTACGTAACGTGAAAGTATCGGAAGTGACATAACGTTCCATCTCGCGTAAACGCGTTTCACTTGCCGCCAGTTCACGGTCGACTTCATCCAGCAATTCACTGCTGGAAGGTAGCTGCTCACCAAAGGCCATGTTGTCCGGCATTGGATCAAGCGCAAATGACAAAATGATGTAAGCAACCAGGGTAAACAGCGCCAGACCGAAGAAAATCGACAGCACCACCAGGATACGCACCAGTTTTACTGGTACATCAAAATAGTTGGCAATCCCGGCGCAGACGCCACGGACCATGCCCTGCTGTGGAATACGCCATAATTTTTTATTGAGATTAATGCCCGCCATTAGCGATCCCTCCAGTTCGGATGTTCTGCATCAAGAATGGATTCCAGCGCCTGAATACGTTCGCGCATCCGTTTTGCTTCATCAGCCAGTTGCGCTAATCGCTGCTGCTCACTTTGCGACAATTCACTGCGACCAGAACGATTGCTGTAATGCAGCCATAACCAGATCGGTAAAACAAACAGCACAAAAATGGTTAACGGAATAGCCAGAAATAGCGCGCTCATAAGGACTCCTTAGACGATGAGCGGCGGCGCGTTCGGACGCCGCCTGGATGTTATTATTGATTGTCTTGCTTCATTTTGGCTTTTAATTGTGCCAGTTGCTCGCTGATTGCATCATCGGCTTTCAGTTCGGCAAACTGATCGTCCAGCGATTTTTGTTTACCGAAGCTGTGGCTTTCTGCTTCCGCTTCCATCTGGTCAATTCGACGTTCGAAAGATTCGAAACGAGCCATTGCTTCATCCAGTTTGCCACTGTCCAGCTGACGACGCACATCGCGCGACGAGTTTGCCGCCTGATGGCGTAACATCAATGCCTGCTGGCGAGCGCGTGTTTCGCTCAATTTGTTTTCCAGCTCGCCGATCTCTTTCTTCATGCGTGCCAGCGTATCGTCCACCAGCGTCACTTCATGTTCCAGGCTCTTAATCAGATCGGTCAGTTTCTGTTTTTCAATTAACGCCGCACGCGCTAGGTCTTCTCTATCTTTCAGCAGTGCCAGTTCGGCTTTTTCCTGCCATTCAACTTCACGCGCCGACGCTTGTTCAATACGGCGAGTCAGCTGTTTCTTTTCTGCCAGCGCACGCGCCGAAGTAGAACGTACTTCAACCAGTGTATCTTCCATCTCCTGGATCATCAGACGCACCAGTTTCTGTGGATCTTCCGCTTTCTCTAACAGAGCGTTGATGTTGGCATTCACGATGTCGGCAAAGCGAGAAAAAATACCCATAATGTTGTCCTCTTGATTTCTGCGTTCAGGATTGTCCTGCTGAACTATTAATACAATTTGCGTGCCAATTTTTTATCTTTTTGATTTATAAAGATCTGATTGAAGAATCAACAGCAACATGCCAGGATGAATTAGCGAATTACACTAACAAGTGGCGAATTTCATCATGGCAGAATACAAAGATAATTTACTTGGTGAGGCGAATAGCTTTCTCGAAGTGCTGGAACAGGTTTCGCATCTCGCACCACTGGATAAACCGGTGCTCATCATCGGCGAACGCGGCACCGGTAAAGAGTTGATTGCCAGCCGCCTGCATTATCTCTCCTCCCGTTGGCAAGGGCCGTTTATTTCCCTTAACTGCGCGGCGTTAAATGAAAATCTGCTGGATTCCGAACTGTTTGGTCACGAAGCGGGGGCGTTTACCGGTGCGCAAAAACGTCATCCTGGGAGATTTGAACGTGCCGATGGCGGTACGCTATTTCTTGATGAACTCGCTACGGCACCGATGATGGTGCAGGAAAAATTATTGCGTGTGATTGAGTACGGTGAACTGGAGCGCGTTGGCGGTAGCCAGCCATTGCAGGTGAATGTGCGGTTGGTATGCGCGACGAATGCCGATCTCCCGGCGATGGTCAATGAAGGCACTTTTCGCGCTGACCTGCTCGACCGGCTGGCTTTTGATGTTGTGCAACTGCCACCCCTGCGCGAGCGCGAAAGCGACATTATGCTGATGGCAGAACACTTTGCCATCCAGATGTGTCGGGAAATCAAGCTGCCTCTGTTCCCGGGGTTTACGGAGCGCGCCAGAGAAACATTGCTGAATTATCGCTGGCCGGGAAATATTCGTGAATTGAAAAACGTGGTGGAACGTTCAGTATATCGCCACGGCACCAGCGATTATCCGCTTGATGACATTATTATTGATCCCTTTAAACGGCGTCCGCCTGAAGACGCTATCGCCGTTTCAGAAATCACCTCGCTTCCAACACTGCCGCTGGATTTACGTGAGTTTCAGATGCAGCAGGAAAAAGAGTTGCTGCAACTCAGTTTGCAACAAGGGAAATATAACCAGAAGCGCGCGGCTGAATTACTGGGGTTAACCTATCATCAGTTCCGCGCGTTGTTGAAAAAGCACCAGATTTAGCGAAGTTGGGCAATACAACTTGCCGGATGCGGCGTGAACGCCTTATCCGGCATACATAATCAATACGTTGTTTGCAGGCCTGATAAGCGCAGCGCATCAGACATTATTGCGTTGGGCTATTAATCGTTCAGCGCATCCTGCAAAATTTTCATTGCCGCATCGAATTGCGCATCCGGGATGGTCAGCGGATACAGGAAACGAATCACGTTGCCGTATGCGCCACAGGTCAGCAGAAGCAGCCCCTGCGCCAGCGCGCGTTGCTGGATTTTCTGTGCAATCGCCGCTGACGGCTCGCCCGTTTGCGGATCGTTAAACTCTGCCGCAATCATAGACCCCAGACCGCGTACCGCCGCGATGGCCGGAACGCTTTCTTTGGCATCAATCAACGTGTTTGTCAGGCGCTGGCCCAGTTGATTCGCGCGTTCACAGAGTGATTCTTTGTCGATAATGTTGAGTACAGCGTGCGCGGCAGCCACCGCCAGCGGGTTACCGGCGTAGGTGCCGCCAAGCCCGCCCGGCGCGGGTGCGTCCATAATATTCGCGTTACCGACCACGCCCGAAAGCGGCATCCCGCCCGCGAGGCTTTTCGCCATCGTCATTAAGTCTGGCTTGTCAGCATAATGGTCCATGGCAAACAATTTACCGGTACGCGCAAAACCGCTTTGCACTTCATCAGCAATCATCACAATACCGTGCTCGTCGCACAGGCGGCGAATGGCGGCAACCAGCTCTTTTGGCGCAACGTTGAAACCGCCTTCGCCCTGCACCGGTTCGAAAATAATCGCCGCCACCTGCTTCGCTTCAATGTCCGATTTAAACAAGCGTTCGATGGCGTCGAGGGAGTCCTGCGTTGAAACGTCATGTAAATCTGACGGATAAGGTACGTGATATACCGAACCGGGGAACGGGCCGAAGCCGATTTTGTACGGCGCGACCTTTCCGGTCAGCGCCATGGTCATATATGTACGACCGTGGAAGCCGCCGCTAAACGCAATCACGCCAGGGCGTCCGGTATGGGCGCGGGCGATTTTCACCGCGTTCTCCACCGCTTCCGCACCGGTGGTGAAGAACGCAGTTTTAGCCTGCCCGCTCACCGGGGCAAGGGCGTTGATTTTCTCCGCCAGGGTGACGTAGCTTTCGTACGGCACAATCTGATACGCCGTGTGGGTAAACTGTTGCAATTGCTGCTCCACCGCCGCGACCAGATCAGGGTGGCGATGCCCGGTATTCAGCACCGCAATGCCTGCGGCGAAATCGATGTATTCGTTGCCCTCTACGTCCTTCAGCATGGCGTTTTCTGCCGACTGGGCGAAGAAGTTACACATCACGCCAACCCCGCGAGGGGTAGCAGAAAGACGACGCTGATGGAATTCATTGTTGCTCATGTTTCACACCTTTTGACTCTTCACTGTTAATCGGAAATTAAACGCCCAGACGATCGCGCAGGCTGTAATAAGCCGCGCCCATCGCGGTAAACGGAACGCGCAGCGTGCGCCCGCCGGGGAACGGGTAATGCGGCAGATTGGCGAAGGCGTCGAAACGCTCGGCGTCACCGCGCAGCAGTTCAGCAATCAAACGCCCGGCGAGGTGGGTACAGGTGACGCCGTGGCCGCTGTAGCCCTGCATGTAGTAGATGTTGGTATCGAGGCGACCAAACTGCGGCATGCGTGACAGGGTCAGCAGGAAGTTGCCCGTCCAGCGGTAATCAATTTTCACGCCCTTCAGTTGCGGGAAGGTTTTCAGCAGTTTCGGCACCACAAGGCGCTCAACATCGTCCGGGTCGCGTGCGCCGTAGACCACGCCGCCGCCGTACAGCAGGCGGTTATCGGCGGTAAGACGGTAGTAATCAAGCAGATAGTTACAGTCTTCCACACAGTAGTTTTTCGGGATCAGCGAACGGGCTAAATCTTCCGACAGCCGTTCGGTGGTGATCACCTGCGTGCCGCACGGCATGCTGCGTTTCGCTAGTTCCGGCTCTACTTTATCGCCCAGGTAGGCATTCCCGGCGACAATCACATACTTCGCCGTCACCTGACCATTGGCAGTCCGCACCACGGCTGGCGTGGTGTGCTGGATCTGCGTCACTGCGGAAAGCTCATGCACGCGCCCGCCGTTCAGGCGGATGGCATCGGCTTCACCAATGGCGAGGTTTAGCGGGTGAATATGCCCACCGCTGTGATCCAGCAGCGCACCAGTGTAGCGATCGCTGGCGACCTCGCGGCGAATAGCGTTGGCGTCCAGCAGCTCCAGCTGTTTATTGCCGTAGCGTTCCCAGTTCTCTTTCTGCTCTTCGAGTGTGGCGAGCTGTTTATCATTCATCGCCACAAACAGACCGCCGGGGCGATAGTCGCAGTCAATCTGATAACGTTTGATACGTTCGCGGATGATCTCGCCACCCTCGAACATCATGCTGCCGAGCATACGGGCGGTATCCATGCCGTAGCTTTTTTCGATCACGTCGATGTCGCGGCTGTAGGAGTTCACAAGCTGCCCGCCGTTGCGTCCGCTCGCGCCAAAGCCGATGCGTGAGGCTTCGAGAACCACCACGTCAAAGCCCGCTTCCGCCAGATGCAGCGCGGAGGAAAGCCCGGTATAGCCGCCGCCGACCACGCAAACGTCGCAGGAAATCGACTCATTCAGCGTGTCGAATGGCGCGTATTTATTCGCACTGGCGGCGTAGTAACTGCTGGTGTGTTCGGTCATTTCAGGCCTCCAGGCTTATCCAGATGGTTTTCAGTTCGGTGAATTTTTCAAGGGCATGCAGGGATTTGTCGCGCCCGTTGCCGCTCTGCTTATAGCCGCCAAACGGCACGGTCATATCGCCGTCGTTGTAGTTATTGACGAAGACGGAGCCGGCTTTCAGGCGGCGACTCATGCGGTGCGCGCGGGAGAGGTCGCGCGTCCATACCGCCGCGCCAAGTCCGTACTGGCTGTCGTTGGCAAGCTGTAGCGCCTGTTCTTCTGATGTGAAACGCGTGACCACCAGCACCGGACCGAAAATCTCTTCGCGGCTTAAGGACGCATTCGGGTCTACCTCCACAAAGATGGTCGGGCCGATGGCGGCAGCCAGCTCGGCGTTACGGCCATCCAGCAGCAGTTGCCCTTTGCTTTCGCCTTCCCGAATAAAGCTATGGACCGAGTCGGCGTGGGCGCAGTCGATTAAGGTGCCCATGGTGGTTGCGGGATCAAGCGGATGGCCCGGCTGCCAGTTTTGCGCTTGCTGTTTTAACAGGGCTAAGAATTCATCGGCGATGCTCTCTTCCAGCAACAGGCGCGTTCCGGCGATACACACCTGCCCCTGGTTGTAGAAAATGCCCGCAGCGGTCGCGCTCGCCGCTTTTTGCAAATCCGGACAGTCGGCGAAAACGATGTTGGCGCTTTTGCCGCCCGCTTCCAGCCAGACGCGTTTCATGTTGCTGTCGCCCGCGTCCTTCAGCAGCTGTTTCCCGGTGCGGGTTGAGCCAGTAAAGGCAATGGCATCGATATCGTTATGGCGCGAAAGCGCCTGCCCGGCTTCATGACCAAAACCCGTCACCACGTTCAACACACCATCCGGCAGCCCCGCTTCTTTCGCCAGCCCCGCGAGACGAATCGCACTGAGCGGTGATTTTTCAGACGGTTTTAGAATCACGCTGTTTCCCGCCGCCAGCGCCGGGCCGAGTTTCCAGCAAGTCAGCAGCAGCGGGAAGTTCCACGGCACGATGGCGGCAATCACGCCGACCGGTTCACGCACGATCATCGCCAGCTCATGGCTACTGGTGGTCGCCACTTCGCCATACACTTTGTCGATCGCTTCGGCGTACCAGCGAATGGCGCGCGCCGCGCCGGGAATATCATCACGCAGGCTGTGACGAATCGGTTTACCGGTGTCGAGCGTTTCCAGCAGCGCCAGTTCTTCAGCGTTGGCTTCCATTAAATCGGCGAGTTTATTCAGCACCGCTTTACGCTTAGCCGGAGAAGAGAGTGACCAGTCGCCACGTTCAAACACGCCGCGTGCTGCGCTCACCGCACGGTCAATATCGACGCTCTTGCCGCGGGCAATATTCGCCAGCGGTGCCTGGGTGACCGGATCAACGGTTTCAAAAGTTTCATTTTCCGCCGCAGCAGTATATTCACCGTTAATAAATAAGCGGGTTTCAATGGCGAGACTTAACGCTTTATCCTGCCAGTAAGCCAGATGATGAAAATTCATTATGACTCCTGTTTCACGTCTATCAGATATATGCAGTTTGTGAACGTCAGGGCGCAGAGATCCCCGGGCCGTATGCCCGTTTATTTCTGGCGACATTCTTTATAGATTGCCGGGCGCATTGCGCTTACCCGGCTTACAGAACAAAAAGATTAAAACGTGGTGGGCGTATGGGCGCTGATAATTCGGCAAATACCTGCCGACGTATTACTGAAACTGTGCGGGATGCCGGTATTAATGGCATAACTTTGCCCCGCGACGAGATGATAATCCTGACCATTAATCGTCAGAACAATTTCACCTTCCAGTACAGTGCCTATTTCCTCACCCTGATGCTTAATTCTTTCCCCAGTGGTTGTGCCCGGCTGGTAAGTTTCAAAGATCATCGCCAGCGTGCGATTCGGGTTACCGTTATGAACCAGCTTCATTGACACACCCTGACTGCCCATCTCAATTAAGTCGTCCTGATTAATGACGACCTGCGGCTCATCAGGTTTTTCCGGCTCGGAAAAGAATTCCGAGAGTGACAGACCATACACCTTCAGCAGCTTTTGCAGCGTACTGATGGCAGGGCTGACTTTATCTTGTTCTATCGTACTGATAGCACTGTGAGTCAGCCCGGAGAGTTCGGCGGCACGACGTTGTGAAAGCCCCTGCTGCTGGCGGATTTCCGACAAGCGTTTTCCTGGCGCCAGTCCCTCATCACTCATATTTGCATTTCCTTAAACTGTAGTGGTCAGAGTCGCTGTTTTTCAGCGATATGGTGCTGACAAGCGGTGATAAAGCCCTCGAACAATATACGCGAAAGCGCGTACTCGCTACTGTTCCATTCCGGGTGCCACTGTACGCCCAGCGCAAAAGGATGATTGATGACGCTAACCGCCTCAACTAAGCCATCCGGCGAGCGAGCTTCAACACGCAACCGTGGGCTAACGACCTTCGCCCCTTGTCCATGCAGAGAGTTTACCCAAAAGTTGCTACATTCAGGTAACAACGCAGACAGTAATCCCCCCTCTTCAACCTGAACTTCATGCGACGGCGCATATTGCTGCTCCACCGGCAGTTCGGGATCTTCCCGATGTTCCAGCAATTCAGGCTGTTCGCACAGCTTGCGATGCAACGAACCACCGGTTGCCACCACCAGTTCCTGTAAACCCCGGCAGATGGCGAAAATGGGGATGCGCCTTTCGAGTGCGGCATTAATTAACGCCATGCTCAGAAGATCACGCCCAGGATCGGCGTCAGGCTCATCGCCGTTTTCACCATATAGGTGCGGCTGCACATTGCTGGGACTACCAGGAAGATAAATGCCATCGAGTTTCGGCAAAAGTTGTTCAAGTAATGACGGTTCCGCCAGCGCATGTGGCAGCGCAATTGGCAAGCCGCCTGCGTGGATGATGGCATTCAGGTACTTTTCTTGCAGAGTCTGGGTCGCATGACCCTTAAGCCTGTTCCTGCACATTACGACACCGATAACCGGATTGTTCATTATATTTTCCATACTCAATCTCACAAAGTGGACTAAATTATCGCCATTACTGCGCTTTAAATGACCTTTATGTTCAATATTTTTTCAATCTAGCAGTGGGTTTTCATTTTTGCAAACTCAATTTAACATTTGACAAACATTTAGTTTGCATACAGATTCGAATAGTGGTCATTATATTTTACGCTTTGATAACGAGCGGAAAACAAACCAAAGGCGAAGAATCATGGAAACCAATATCGTTGAAGTAGAGAACTTTGTTCAGCAGTCAGAAGAGAGGCGGGGTAGCGCCTTTACGCAGGAAGTGAAACGCTACCTGGAGCGCTACCCGAATACGCAATATGTTGATGTTTTACTTACCGATTTGAATGGTTGCTTCCGTGGAAAACGTATTCCTGTTTCAAGCCTGAAGAAGCTCGAGAAAGGGTGTTATTTCCCGGCCTCGGTGTTTGCAATGGATATTCTGGGCAACGTAGTAGAAGAAGCGGGCCTGGGTCAGGAAATGGGCGAGCCGGATCGTACCTGTGTTCCTGTTCTCGGTTCCTTAACCCCTTCTGCCGCCGATCCAGAGTTTATCGGTCAGATGCTCCTGACCATGGTCGATGAAGATGGCGCTCCCTTTGACGTTGAGCCGCGGAACGTTCTTAACCGCCTGTGGCAGCAGCTGCGCCAGCGCGGATTGTTCCCGGTCGTAGCGGTAGAGCTGGAGTTCTATTTACTGGATCGCCAGCGCGACGCTGAAGGATATCTGCAACCGCCCTGCGCGCCCGGCACCGATGACCGCAATACACAAAGCCAGGTTTACTCCGTTGATAACCTCAACCACTTCGCCGACGTGCTCAATGATATTGATGAGCTGGCGCAGTTACAGCTGATTCCGGCAGATGGCGCGGTCGCCGAGGCCTCGCCAGGTCAGTTTGAAATCAATCTTTACCATACCGATAACGTGCTGGAAGCTTGCGATGATGCGCTGGCACTAAAACGCCTGGTGCGTCTGATGGCAGAAAAGCATAAGATGCACGCCACTTTTATGGCGAAGCCGTATGAAGAGCACGCGGGCAGCGGGATGCATATCCATATCAGTATGCAAAATAATCGTGGCGAGAACGTGCTTTCTGACGCGGAAGGCGAAGATTCGCCGCTGCTGAAAAAGATGCTCGCCGGGATGATTGACCTGATGCCGTCATCAATGGCGTTGCTGGCACCAAACGTGAACTCGTATCGCCGCTTCCAGCCGGGGATGTATGTACCGACGCAGGCGTCGTGGGGCCATAACAACCGCACCGTCGCCCTGCGTATTCCCTGCGGCGATCGCCATAATCACCGCGTGGAATATCGCGTGGCGGGTGCCGATGCCAACCCGTATCTGGTGATGGCGGCGATTTTTGCCGGTATTTTGCATGGCCTTGATAACGAACTGCCATTACAGGAAGAAGTCGAAGGTAACGGGCTGGAACAGGAAGGCTTACCCTTCCCGATTCGCCAGAGCGATGCCCTGGGTGAGTTTATCGAGAATGATCACCTGCGCCGCTATTTAGGCGAACGCTTCTGCCATGTCTATCACGCCTGTAAAAATGATGAGCTGTTGCAGTTTGAGCGCCTCATCACAGAAACAGAAATTGAGTGGATGTTGAAAAACGCGTAATACCCCTTGCGGGGTTGTTTCATCGGCCTGAGCGGAGCCAGGCCTGACATTTGCTGGTAATCCAGACATTTCCCGGATGTCGCGTTATGGAGCGCAGGCGGCAACGGGCTTCCGTTAACGATTAAGACTGTGACGAGGAAATGAGATGATGCCGATGATTAAATCCCCGCATGGCGAGGGAGGCTGCGTATGCGCCCCTCCTGCGACTGACTGGACTCCGCCCCCTCTGCTTCCCTTGCTAAACAGGTTTGATTTCAGGTCGACACGACCGCAAACCTTATTACGCAGGGGAGGCAGCAATTATGGCTATTAATTCACCACTGAATATTGCTGCGCAACCTGGCAAAACCCGTCTGCGAAAATCACTGAAATTGTGGCAGGTGGTGATGATGGGTCTGGCCTATCTCACGCCGATGACCGTATTTGATACTTTTGGTATTGTCTCCGGCATTAGCGACGGTCACGTTCCGGCGTCCTATTTGCTGGCGCTGGCGGGCGTGCTGTTTACCGCTATCAGCTACGGCAAACTGGTTCGCCAGTTTCCGGAGGCCGGTTCGGCCTATACCTACGCGCAAAAGTCGATTAACCCGCACGTCGGATTTATGGTCGGCTGGTCATCGCTGCTGGATTATCTCTTTTTGCCGATGATCAACGTTTTGTTGGCGAAAATCTATCTCTCCGCCCTCTTCCCGGAAGTGCCGCCGTGGGTGTGGGTGGTAACCTTCGTTGCCATTTTAACCGCCGCGAATCTGAAGAGCGTCAACCTGGTCGCTAACTTCAATACCTTGTTTGTACTGGTGCAAATCTCCATCATGGTGGTGTTTATCTTCCTGGTTGTTCAGGGACTGCATAAAGGAGAAGGCGTTGGCACCGTCTGGTCACTTCAGCCGTTTATCAGCGAGAACGCGCACCTGATCCCAATTATTACCGGGGCGACGATTGTCTGTTTCTCCTTCCTCGGTTTCGATGCGGTGACCACGCTTTCGGAAGAGACGCCGGACGCCGCACGCGTGATCCCGAAAGCCATCTTCCTGACGGCGGTATACGGCGGCGTTATCTTTATCGCTGCGTCGTTCTTTATGCAGCTGTTCTTTCCCGATATCAGCCGCTTTAAAGACCCGGACGCCGCACTGCCTGAAATTGCGCTATACGTCGGCGGCAAGCTCTTCCAGTCGATTTTCCTCTGTACCACGTTTGTGAACACGTTAGCGTCTGGCCTGGCGTCGCACGCCAGCGTGTCGCGTCTGCTGTATGTGATGGGGCGTGACAATGTGTTTCCGGAGCGCGTGTTTGGCTATGTGCACCCGAAATGGCGGACTCCGGCACTGAACGTCATTATGGTCGGGATTGTCGCGTTGTCAGCGCTGTTCTTTGATTTAGTCACCGCGACAGCATTGATTAACTTCGGTGCTCTGGTGGCATTTACCTTCGTAAATCTGTCGGTGTTTAATCATTTCTGGCGGCGTAAAGGAATGAATAAAAGCTGGAAGGATCACTTCCACTATTTGCTGATGCCGCTGGTTGGCGCGCTGACGGTGGGTGTGTTGTGGGTTAACCTCGAGTCAACGTCACTGACACTCGGTCTGGTATGGGCTTCGTTAGGCGGCGCATATTTGTGGTATCTGATCCGCCGCTATCGCAAAGTGCCGTTGTATGATGGTGACAGAACGCCGGTGAGCGAAACGTAATAGTCGGATGCGCGGCGCATTATCCTGCCTGAGGGTAATGCACCGCGCCATTAACTATAAAAAGATGTATGACCCGGATCACGAGTGCTATCATCCGCCCTTATGCTTAGCGCATTAACCCCAGGGGCAAATAATGAACCACGATATCCCGCTAAAATATTTTGATATTGCCGATGAGTACGCGACCGAATGCGCAGAGCCTGTCGCAGACGCTGAACGCACACCGCTGGCCCTCTACTTCCAGTTACTGCTCACCCGTTTGATGAACAATGAAGAGATCAGCGAAGAAGCCCAACATGAAATGGCTGCTGAAGCGGGGATTAATCCCGTACGCATTGATGAGATCGCAGAGTTTTTGAATCAATGGGGTAATGAGTAATTATTTCATTGCAGACTCTCGGTCAGTATCGTTGTCCGGATAAAGCGTTCACGCCGCATCCGGCTAACAATGACACGCACTGCAGCGTGCCTCAATGGGTTTCTCACGATCGTACCGCTCTGCTCCTCGCTAAGTTGTTCTGTGAGTTATAGTTATAGAGAAATCACGGGTACGAATGTTGAACAGATGGCGACGTCATCTGTTCAACGACCAACCACACGGCCCTCATTACGACCCCTGAACACAAACGGTAATGGCAAATGTCATTAAATATTAGTAAGATAGCCTCTTTACATAAAATCCATTAATATTATGCGCCAGGTATTATCGTCTCTTTTGGTGATTGCTGGACTTGTGAGTGGTCAGGCAATCGCCGCGCCTGAATCCCCCCCGCATGCTGATATCCGCGACAGCGGTTTTGTCTATTGCGTCAGCGGGCAAGTCAACACCTTTAACCCATCCAAAGCGAGCAGTGGGTTAATTGTCGATACCCTTGCCGCCCAGTTTTATGATCGACTGCTGGATGTCGATCCCTATACCTATCGCCTGATGCCGGAACTTGCCGAAAGCTGGGAAGTACTCGACAACGGCGCGACCTATCGCTTCCACCTGCGTCGCGATGTTCCGTTTCAAAAAACCGACTGGTTTACTCCCACTCGTAAAATGAATGCCGACGATGTGGTGTTTACCTTCCAGCGAATTTTTGACCGCAACAACCCGTGGCATAACGTCAACGGCAGCAACTTCCCCTACTTCGACAGCCTGCAATTTGCCGATAACGTGAAAAGCGTCCGTAAACTGGATAATCATACCGTTGAGTTCCGTCTGGCTCAGCCGGATGCTTCTTTTTTGTGGCACCTCGCAACCCATTATGCTTCGGTCATGTCGGCAGAATATGCCCGGAAGTTAGAGAAAGAAGATCGCCAGGAGCAACTCGACCGTCAGCCGGTCGGCACTGGACCGTATCAGTTGTCGGAATACCGCGCCGGGCAATATATTCGCTTACAACGTCATGATGATTTCTGGCGTGGTAAGCCGTTGATGCCACAAGTGGTGGTGGATTTAGGCTCTGGCGGTACAGGACGATTGTCGAAACTCCTGACCGGGGAGTGCGACGTTCTGGCCTGGCCTGCTGCCAGTCAGCTATCCATTTTGCGTGACGACCCACGCTTGCGTTTAACGCTGCGCCCGGGGATGAACGTCGCCTATCTGGCGTTTAACACCGCTAAACCGCCGCTAAATAACCCCGCTGTCCGCCATGCGCTGGCACTGGCGATTAATAACCAGCGCCTGATGCAATCCATCTATTATGGTACGGCTGAAACGGCGGCCTCTATTTTACCGCGCGCCTCGTGGGCCTATGACAACGAGGCTAAAATTACTGAATACAATCCGGCAAAATCGCGCGAACAGTTGAAGGCGTTGGGGCTGGAAAACTTAACGCTGAAACTGTGGGTGCCAACACGTTCGCAGGCGTGGAACCCCAGTCCGCTGAAAACCGCCGAACTGATTCAGGCGGATATGGCACAGGTTGGCGTAAAAGTGGTGATTGTGCCGGTAGAAGGTCGTTTTCAGGAGGCGCGGTTGATGGATATGAGCCATGATCTGACGTTATCCGGTTGGGCGACGGACAGTAACGACCCGGACAGTTTCTTCCGTCCGTTACTGAGCTGCGCGGCAATTCATTCACAGACCAACCTCGCCCACTGGTGCGATCCGAAATTCGACAGCGTGTTGCGTAAGGCGCTCTCCTCGCAGCAGCTGGCGGCGCGTATTGAAGCCTATGACGAAGCGCAAAGTATTCTGGCGCAGGAATTACCTATTCTGCCGCTGGCGTCGTCATTGCGTTTGCAGGCCTATCGGTACGATATCAAAGGTCTGGTACTTAGCCCGTTTGGTAACGCCTCCTTTGCTGGGGTGTATCGCGAGAAACAGGATGAGGTGAAAAAGCCATGATTATCTTCACCTTACGCCGCATTTTGTTATTGATTGTCACCTTGTTCCTGCTGACCTTCGTTGGCTTCAGCTTGAGCTATTTCACCCCACATGCGCCGTTACAAGGCGCGTCACTGTGGAATGCCTGGGTGTTCTGGTTTAATGGCCTGATCCACTGGGATTTTGGTGTTTCCAGCATTAACGGTCAACCGATTGCCGAACAGTTAAAAGAGGTCTTCCCGGCGACGATGGAACTGTGCATCCTCGCCTTCGGTTTTGCGCTGATTGTTGGCATCCCCGTGGGAATGATTGCCGGGATTACGCGCCATAAGTGGCAGGATAACTTGATCAACGCCATCGCCTTACTGGGCTTTTCAATCCCGGTGTTCTGGCTGGCGCTTCTGCTGACGCTGTTTTGTTCACTCACGCTAGGTTGGTTGCCCGTTTCTGGGCGTTTCGATTTGCTCTACGAAGTGAAACCGATTACCGGTTTTGCGTTGATTGATGCCTGGCTTTCGGACTCACCGTGGCGGGATGAAATGGTCATGAGCGCAATCCGCCATATGATATTACCCGTGATCACCCTGTCGGTTGCGCCAACAACTGAAGTGATCCGACTGATGCGTATTAGCACTATCGAAGTGTATGACCAGAACTATGTTAAAGCAGCGGCGACCCGCGGTTTGTCGCGCTTTACTATTTTGCGTCGCCACGTTCTGCATAACGCGTTACCTCCGGTTATTCCTCGCCTGGGCTTACAGTTTTCTACCATGCTGACGCTGGCGATGATCACCGAAATGGTTTTTAGCTGGCCGGGTTTAGGGCGCTGGTTAATTAACGCCATCCGCCAGCAGGATTACGCAGCCATTTCCGCCGGAGTGATGGTGTGTGGCTCACTGGTCATTATTGTTAACGTGATTTCTGATATTTTGGGTGCCATGGCTAACCCTCTGAAACATAAGGAATGGTATGCCTTACGATAGCGTATACAGCGAAAAGCGCCCGCCGGGCACGCTGCGTACCGCCTGGCGCAAATTTTATAGTGACGCCTCTGCGATGGTCGGCCTGTACGGCTGCGCGGGGCTGGCTGTACTGTGTATTTTTGGCGGCTGGTTTGCGCCTTACGGCATCGACCAGCAATTTCTCGGTTACCAATTATTGCCGCCGTCATGGTCGCGCTATGGCGAAGTTTCTTTCTTCCTGGGGACTGACGACCTCGGACGCGATGTTTTAAGCCGTTTACTGAGCGGAGCTGCGCCAACCGTAGGTGGCGCATTTGTGGTGACGCTTGCCGCGACGATCTGCGGCCTGATACTGGGCACCTTCGCCGGCGCGACGCACGGCCTACGCTCAGCGGTGCTTAACCATATTCTGGATACCTTACTGGCGATCCCTTCCCTACTGCTGGCAATTATCGTTGTAGCGTTTGCCGGACCGAGTTTGTCTCACGCCATGTTTGCCGTCTGGCTGGCGCTGCTGCCTCGTATGGTACGTTCGATTTACAGCATGGTGCATGACGAACTGGAAAAAGAGTACGTTATCGCCGCCCGTCTGGATGGCGCATCAACGCTGAATATTCTCTGGTTTGCTGTGATGCCCAACATCACCGCCGGGCTGGTCACCGAGATCACCCGCGCACTGTCGATGGCAATTCTCGATATCGCCGCGCTGGGCTTTCTCGATCTCGGCGCACAACTCCCCTCGCCTGAATGGGGAGCGATGCTCGGTGATGCGCTGGAACTGATTTATGTCGCCCCGTGGACTGTCATGCTGCCAGGTGCGGCAATTATGATTAGCGTGCTGTTGGTTAACCTCCTTGGCGACGGTGTCCGTCGTGCAATTATTGCGGGGGTGGAATAATGCCATTACTCGATATTCGTAACCTGACCATTGAATTTAAAACCGGTGATGAGTGGGTTAAAGCCGTCGACCGCGTAAGTATGACCTTAACCGAAGGTGAAATCCGCGGTCTTGTTGGCGAATCCGGTTCCGGCAAAAGTTTGATTGCTAAAGCGATTTGTGGGGTGAATAAAGATAACTGGCGTGTTACTGCTGACCGTATGCGTTTTGATGATATCGATTTGCTGCGTCTCTCCGCACGCGAACGGCGCAAGCTGGTTGGTCACAACGTGTCGATGATTTTCCAGGAACCACAGTCGTGTCTTGACCCTTCAGAACGTGTGGGTCGCCAGTTGATGCAAAACATCCCTGCCTGGACCTATAAAGGCCGTTGGTGGCAGCGTTTTGGCTGGCGCAAACGCCGTGCCATTGAACTGCTGCACCGCGTGGGGATTAAAGATCACAAAGATGCGATGCGCAGTTTTCCCTATGAGTTGACCGAAGGTGAATGTCAGAAAGTGATGATAGCCATTGCACTGGCGAATCAACCGCGTCTGCTAATTGCTGACGAACCGACCAACTCAATGGAGCCAACAACCCAGGCGCAAATCTTTCGCCTGCTGACGCGTCTCAACCAAAACAGTAATACCACTATTTTGCTTATCAGCCATGACTTACAAATGCTTAGCCAATGGGCGGATAAAATTAACGTGCTTTACTGCGGTCAAACGGTGGAAACCGCGCCGAGTAAGGAGTTGGTGACGATGCCACACCATCCTTATACCCAGGCGCTGATCCGCGCGATACCAGACTTCGGCAGCGCGATGCCGCATAAAAGTCGCCTCAATACGCTGCCCGGCGCTATCCCGCTGCTGGAACAGTTACCGATTGGTTGTCGTCTGGGGCCACGTTGCCCGTATGCACAACGAGAATGCATTGTGACGCCACGTTTGACGGGGGCGAAAAATCATCTCTATGCCTGTCATTTCCCACTGAACATGGAGAAAGAGTGAGATGATCGAAACGCTACTTGAAGTGCGCAATTTAAGTAAAACGTTCCGCTACCGGACCGGCTGGTTTCGTCGTCAGACCGTAGAAGCGGTAAAACCCTTGAGCTTTACGCTACGTGAAGGCCAGACACTGGCGATTATCGGCGAGAATGGTTCGGGTAAATCCACGCTGGCAAAAATGCTGGCGGGAATGATAGAACCTACCAGCGGCGAGTTATTGATTGACGATCATCCGCTGCATTTTGGCGATTATTCCTTCCGCAGTCAGCGTATTCGCATGATTTTTCAGGATCCTTCGACCTCGTTGAATCCCCGTCAACGTATCTCGCAAATTCTGGATTTTCCACTGCGCCTGAACACCGACCTGGAACCGGAACAGCGTCGCAAACAGATTATTGAAACGATGCGTATGGTTGGGCTGCTACCGGATCACGTCAGTTACTATCCGCATATGTTAGCACCCGGGCAAAAACAGCGTCTGGGTCTGGCGCGCGCGCTGATATTGCGCCCAAAAGTCATTATTGCCGATGAAGCCCTCGCCTCACTGGATATGTCGATGCGTTCGCAGTTGATTAATCTGATGCTGGAGTTACAGGAAAAACAGGGCATTTCGTATATTTATGTTACCCAGCATATCGGAATGATGAAGCACATTAGCGACCAGGTGCTGGTGATGCATCAGGGTGAGGTTGTCGAGCGAGGCAGCACCGCAGATGTGCTGGCATCGCCGCTGCATGAACTCACCAAACGGCTGATCGCCGGTCATTTTGGCGAGGCATTGACGGCGGATGCGTGGCGTAAGGACCGTTAGTGTTTTGCACCTCATCCTGACAGGCCCCCCTCAGGATGAGGTGTTCATTACTTTTGGTTGTCGATTCTGGTGAGAGCAACCAGCAATGCCAGCGTATAACACACCGTAATTGCCAGACTCATTTTTAACAGTGTTTCTCCGCCAATTCCCGACAATGGCGCGGCTATACCGCCGAAGACAAACATGCTCATCCCCATCAACGCAGACGCCGTTCCAGATTCCTGCGTCCCTACTGCACTCATAGCCTCTGCCCCGCCAACAGTGCCGATGCCGCTACAAAATGCGATGGTGAAAAATAATGCCACCAGTGCCGGAATGGGCAATTGTATCCATGCGCATAAGACCGTGAGCAATGCACACAAAATTGCCGCTATCAGGCCACCTCGCAACAATGTCATCGCGTTAATCCGTCGCGCCAGGCGCGAGAAGATCCATGAAGCAATGATAAGTCCGATGCCGTTAAGGCCAAACACCAGGCTAAATTGCATTGGACTAAAGCCAAATTCCTTCTGCAACACGAACGACGAAGAGCCGATATATGCAAACAAACCAGCCAGCATAAAACTTTGAATCAGGCAAAAGCGTATAAAACGGCGGTTCTGCACCACGCTTCGTCCGGTTAATAGCAATGATGAGCCCCTTTTATTTTCTGGCAAGGTCTCATTAATAAATAACAGGCAGCCCAGCAACAGTACGGTGCTAATTTCAGCCATTACCCAGAATAAAGTGCGCCAGTCAAAAGTGCTAACAATGTACCCGCCCAGCACTGGCGACAACACCGGTGCCAGGCCATTCACCGTCATTAACAGCGCAAAAAACTGGGTCAACGTTACTCCCTGATATTTGTCACGAGCAATAGAACGAGAGAGCACCGAACCACCCGCCCCCGCGATCCCTTGAATAAAACGCCAGACCACCAGCCAGTAAATATTGTTCGTTGTCGCGCATAAAATGGAAGAAACAATAAACAATAGCAACGACAAGATTAACGGACGTTTACGCCCTATTTTGTCGCTCAGAGGGCCAAATAACAGTTGTCCGACGCCAAGACCAATCAGTGATGCGGTCAGGGTTAATTGCGTTATGGTCGTGGTTGCCGCCAGTTGCTCAGACATCTCCGGCAAAGCCGGCAAATAAAGATCGGTACACATCGGGCCGATACCGGCTAAAAGACCAAGAATCAATGCCCATGAAAGAGAGACTCTAGCCATATTATTCCTTACTTGAGTGATGACATGCCGCCGCCCAGCGACTGCCAGAGCGTGATTCGGTTTGTAAAATCAGTCAGTTGCAGTGCCAGCAGCTCCTGCTGTGCGCTCCACAAGCTGCGCTGCGCCGTCAACACGGTCAGGTAATCACCAACACCCGCCTGATAGCGACGCAAGCCAACATCGACCGTTTGTTGTTCAGCTTTAACATACTGGCGCTGTGCATCCAGTTGCTCTTCAAGCGTGTTCCGCCGCGCCAGTGCGTTAGCGACATCTTTAAATGCGCTCTGAACGGTTTTTTCATAGGTGGCAATGAGTCCACGCTTTTGTGCTTCTGCGTAACGAAGCTGCGCCAGATTACTTCCGCCAGTAAACAGCGGTAATGTGACCGATGGCGCAAATGACCAGATCTGCATTCCGTGGCTGAACAACGACGACAACGCGTCACTGCCAACACCGGCACTGGCAGTCAGCGAAATCGTCGGGAAAAAGTTAGCCCGCGCCGCGCCAATATCTGCATTGGCGCTCTTCAAATTATGTTCCGCTTCCTGGATATCCGGGCGACGCAGCAGAACATCAGATGATACTCCCGCAGGAACCAGACTTATCATTTGTTCCGGCAGGCTTTCCAGTGTTCCCGGTAGCAGATTTTCCGCAAGCGTTGTACCTGCCAGTAAGTTCAGCGCATTTTTATCCTGCATCACTTGTGTCTGATAGCTGGCAACGCTGGCGCGCGCTTGCTGATAAACACTCATCGCCTCACTGACATCTGTCGCTGCCGCCGTGCCAACCTGTTGCTGGCGCTGGATAATTTTCAATGAGTTTTCTGCACTGGCCATCGTTTCTTTTGCCAGGGCCAGGTTGCTGTTATCGGCCGCCAGTGTCAGCCAGGCGGTGCTGATTTCAGCAATCAGCGTTAAACGAGTGTTCTGGGCTGTAAATTCACTGGCAAGCCAGGTTTCCCGCGCCGCCCGAGATAAACTCTGATTACGACCAAACAGATCTAACGTATAACTGGACACCGTGCCGTCAGCCTCGGCAGTTGTTCCCGTACCATTCGCCAGCGAACGACTGCGAGTCGAACTTAAGGCCGCATTCACCGTCGGAAATAACGACGCATTAGTTTGCCCATAGAGCGCCCGTGCTGAGTCAATATCAGCAATCGCTTTTTGCACATCGCGGTTACTGTTCAGTGCAATGGTTACTACCTGCTGCAATCGGGGATCGTGGATCACCTGCTGCCAGTCATGGCTGATTGCCTTCCCCTGGCCCTGTGCTCCCGGCAAGGTCGCCGGGATTGGGGATTCAGGCGTACTGTAGTGAGGATCGAGCGAGACACATCCCGCACTCAACAACACCAGAAAAATAAGAGAACGACGCAACATAACTTACTCCTGACGGCGCGGTTTACCGGCAAACAAACGTTTCACCAGTACAAAAAACAGAGGAACGAAGAAAATGGCCAGTAATGTAGCGGTCAGCGTGCCGCCAATAATGCCCGTACCAATGGCGATGCGGCTGTTCGCCCCTGCGCCGGTTGCTATCGCCAGCGGCATTACCCCCGCAATAAACGCCAGCGAGGTCATGATGATTGGGCGTAAACGAGTCTGCGCCGCGCGTAATGCCGCACGACTCAAGGAATAGCCCTCTGCAACCGCCGCTTCAGCAAATTCCACAATCAGAATGGCGTTTTTCGACGACAAGCCGATAGTAGTTAATAGCGCTACCTGGAAGTAAACGTCGTTGTTTAAATCACGCATCCAGGCCGCCAGCGCCGCGCCAAGAAGCCCCAGAGGGATCACCAGAATGACCGAGAACGGGACTGACCAGCTTTCGTACAGTGCTGCAAGGCAGAGGAAAACCACCAGAATAGAAACTGCATACAGACTTAATGCCTGACCGCTGGCCAGTTTCTCCTGCAATGACAAACCACTCCAGGCCCAGGTTGTTCCCGCAGGAAGACTGTTTGCCAGTTCCTCCATTTTTGTCATTGCATCGCCGGAACTAAAGCCAGTCGCATTTTCCCCCTGAATTTCATAGGCTGCAGAACCGTTGTAGCGCACCAGTCTTTCCGGTCCATACAGCCAGCGGGTGGTCGCAAAAGCAGAGAATGGTGTCATGGCGTTATCGCTACCGCGCACAAACCATTTACCTAAGTCTGACGGCGCGGAACGAAATTCGCTGTCGCCCTGAATGTAGACTTTTTTCACACGACCACGGTCAATAAAGTCATTCACATAAGTACCGCCCCACGCACTGGACAGGGTGTCGGTGACATCATTCAAACTCAACCCTAATGACACCGCTTTATTACTATCAATATCTACCTGCAATTGCGGCATTTGTGGCAAATCATTGGCGCGTACAGAATGTAACTCCGGACTTTGATTCGCTTTTTCTATCAACTGATTACGCATTTGCAGCAGTGTTTCACGATCGGTTCCACCGTTAGCTAACAATTCAAACGTAAAACCATTGCTTTGGCCCAGCCCATCAACGGCTGGCGGCGTCATCGCAAATACCGTGGCATCACGAATTGTGCCCAGCTCTTTGGTAGCCCGTAGGGCGATAGCCTGGGCGGTGTTTTCTGCCCCTTTACGTTGAGACCAGTTTTTCAACGAAACAAACGCCATCCCGGTGTTCTGTCCGCTGCCGCTAAAACTGAAACCATCAACGGTAAAAATGACATCGGTATTTGCTTTCTCGTTAATCAGGAACCAGTCAACAATCTGGCGATTCACTTCTGCTGTACGGGCAGCGGTCGCCCCGGCCGGCAGCGTGTACTGCACCATGATTTCGCCCTGGTCTTCAGTGGGTAAGAAACTGCCCGGCAGTTTCCACATCATCAGGGCCATTCCACCACCCAGTACGACATAAAGCCCCATCGTTCGAGCAGCACGGCGCAGGACATAAATTACGCCTCGCTGATATTTATCTTCAGTACGGCGGTAAAAGCGGTTAAATGCGCCGAAAAAGCCTTTTTTATGTGGCGGAACATGCTGGAGGACGGAACCGCACAGGGCGGGAGTCAAGGTCAATGCCACCACCACGGAAAGCAGCATTGCGGAGATGATGGTGATGGAGAACTGACGATAAATTACGCCCGTAGATCCCCCAAAGAAGGCCATCGGCAGGAATACGGCTGACAACACCAGCGCAATGGCAACCAGTGCGCCAGAAATCTCGCCCATTGATTTTTCCGTGGCTTCACGCGCGGGCAACCCTTCGTCACGCATAATGCGTTCGACGTTCTCTACCACCACAATGGCATCGTCCACCAGCAAGCCGATCGCCAGCACCATTGCAAACAACGTCAGGGTATTAATCGAATAGCCAAACAACGCAAGAACGCCGAATGTGCCCAGCAAAACGACGGGGACAGCTAACGCCGGAATCAGTGTGGCACGCAGGTTTTGCAGGAATAAATACATCACGCAAACCACCAATACGATGGCTTCAAACAGCGTCTGAATTACGTCCTCTACGGAGATTTTAATAAATTCAGTGCTGTCTTTCGGGTATGCGATGTCGTATCCCTGCGGCATGTTCCGCTGGAATTCGGCAATCTTATCCTTGACCAGCGTCGCCGTATTCAGCGCATTCGCACCGGGCGAAAGCATTACAGCAACCCCGGCAGACGGGTGACCGTTAAGTTTGCCGATAGCGGTATAATCTTCACTGCCCATCTCAACGCGAGCCACATCTTTTATACGAACAACTGCGCCGTCTGACTGGCTTTTCACGATAATATTTTTGAACTGATCCACCGTCTGCAAACGAGACTGCGCACGTACCGTTGCGGTCAGTTGCTGAGTATTCGGTGAAGGCAATGCCCCTATTTTCCCGGCAGTAACCTGCACGTTTTGCGCTTCAATAGCACTTTGCACGTCTGAAGGCATTAGCGAGTAAGACGCCAGTTTGGCCGGGTCAAGCCAGATGCGCATAGCGTATTCCGCGCCAAAGACTTGCAGACTCCCCACACCTTCAACACGCGCCAGCGGGTCCTGAACGTTACTAACCAACCAGTCGGCGATATCCGAACTGGAGGCTTTGTCAGTGGTGTCATACACGGCAGCAATCAGCAAAAAGTTGCTTTGTGATTTCTCCACCGTAACACCCGTTTGCTGCACTTCGCTGGGTAGGCGCGACTCCGCCTGCTGAATTTTATTCTGCACCTGAACCTGTGCAGTATCTGGATCGGTACCTTGTTCAAAGGTCACATTAATACTGACCGAACCATCAGAGCTGCTGGTTGAGCTGAAATAGAGTAAATTATCAAGCCCAGTGAGTTGTTGCTCGATAACCTGAGTCACGCTGTTCTCCAGCGTTTCGGCAGAAGCACCAGTATAAGTGGCTGAAATTTTAATGGTCGGTGGCGCAACGTCAGGATATTGCGCGACGGGCAATGTGCGAATAGCCAGAATCCCCGCCAACATAATCAAAATGGCGATAACCCAGGCAAAGACCGGGCGGCGAACAAAAAAGCGCGAAAACATCAGGCGTTGCCTCCATTAGCCTGAACTTCAACAGCCTTGACGGTCTGCCCTGAAGTGACTTTGGCAGAACCTTCAACAATCAGTCGGTCGCCGTTGTGCAGGCCGTTCAGCACCAGCCATTTATCACCATACGTTTCTCCCGTTTCGAGCGTTCGCTGCTCTACTTTATTGTCTTTATTCACCACCAGCGCAGTTGCATTGCCTTTAGCATCGCGCGTGACGCCCTGTTGCGGCGCGAGAATAGCGTCTTCCATCACGCCTTCATCGACACGAGCGCGAACAAACATTCCCGGTAATAACTGCTGTTGTGGATTGGGAAAAATCGCCCGTAATGTCACCGAACCGGTAGACTCATCTACAGCGACTTCGGTGAGTTCCAGACGCCCTTTTTCGCTGTAAGTTGTGCCATCTTCCAGAATAAGTGAGACGCTCATGGTGTCACTGTTGGTCGCCAGTGACTGTTTACGCAGACGTAATAAATCGACACTAGAGCGAGTGAGGTCGACATACATTGTATCCAGACCACGAATAGTCGTTAACGCTGTATCCTGCGACGCGGTCACCAGTGCGCCAGGGGTTACCGACGAAATACCAATACGCCCCGAAATCGGTGCGGTTACCGTGGTCCAGTCAAGATTAATGCGCGCAGTTTCCAGTGCGGCTTTTTTCGCCTCTACACTGGCTTTATCTTGTGCACAGGTAGACTGAGCATCATCAGCATCCTGTTGTGAAACACCGTTCTCTTTCACCAGTCGGGCATAACGCTGCGCTTTCTGGCAATCGGCTTTTACCAGTGCCTGTGCTTGTTGTAATGCTGCCCGAGCTTCATTCCATGCAGCCTGATAACTGGCCGCATCAATCTGGTAGAGCGGCTGTCCAGCCTTGACCAGATCACCTTCCTTAAATAAGCGTTTCTGGATAATTCCCCCAACCTGCGGACGTACTTCAGCACTGAGCGCAGCACTGGTGCGTCCGGTTAATTCACTGACTACCGAAACCGGTTGAGATTTGAGCGTAACAACGCCGACTTCTGTTTCTGACGGGGATGAATTGTTACTTTGCGTATTATCACAACCCGATAAGAGCAGCATTGCCACTACAGATGTTGCTATATACTTCATTATTTTCTCCAGGGTGAGAAATACCCTCCTCATTGAAATTAATGAGGATATGTCAGGGATATTCAGTTATAACGAACCCGCATCGCGAAATGAATTTCGCAATGAAATAAGGGGGATTAATATCCCCCGCTATTGGTTAATTCTGTTCTTATTTATTTATCAACATACTAACAATATCCTGATATATTTCCTGCAGATGTTGTGGATCGCTTTTTTGCGGTGTTAAACGACGATAAACCGTACCTTCCATCATGGTAGCAAACACTTCAACGCAGCAACGAATGTGCTCGTCGCTAAGATGGGGATGCATTCTTTTCATATGAGCACAACCGTTAGCGAACATTCTGGCGTCAGCTTCTTCAAGCATTGCCATCACCCGCGGGTTGCGTGTGGCTTCTGCAGCCACTTCCAGCATCAGCGCGTCGTCGTCCTCATTTAAGGATTTACGCAAGGCAAGAACTTCCGGAAAGTGATCGGTACGCGCGTCAATGTCCATTTGGGCAATACGAAAGTCGATGATACGGCGAACCATCTCTTCAATAATGGCGTCTTTGTTGGCGAAGTAACGATATATCTGACCCACGCTAAGCTGAGCTTCGCTGGCAATTTGCGACATACTGGCGGCATGAAATCCGCAGCGACGAAAACACCGACGGGCGGCGTTAATGATTTCATCCTGACGCTGTTTGTGGCGTATCTCCAGCTTGCTGGTCATTTCTGTCTCCTGGCCTATCACTTGGTGAGAATGATCATTCTCATTTTTGCTAATTATACGTTTCTCCAAAGTAATGGAAAGTATTTTTATCTTATTCATGATGCATATTCTGATAATGAAGAGATTGTGGAGATTCTGTGAAGATAGTTGACAATATTAAGTTGGGGTCAATTCATCAGAAAGACAGCGACTTGTTGTCGCCAGTTCTGTTTTCATCATCAAACTTATCGGAGCTAATACGAATAGTTTCAAAGTCAGATTCTATAAGATATTTCCCCAACCTCCCCCTTGCAGGCGTCAGGAGTAGATAACGCAAAATGCTCTGTACCGCAGCTTCTCTCCGCTACAGAAAGCGCAACTATAGCCACCCACAGCCAGGTTGATTATAATAACCGTTTATCTGTTCGTACTGTTTACTAAAACGACGAATCGCCTGATTTTCAGGCACAACAAGCATCAACAATAAGGATTAAAGCTATGGGTTTTCTTTCCGGTAAGCGCATTCTGGTAACCGGTGTTGCCAGCAAACTGTCCATCGCCTACGGTATCGCTCAGGCGATGCACCGCGAAGGAGCTGAACTGGCATTCACCTACCAGAACGACAAACTGAAAGGCCGCGTAGAAGAATTTGCCGCTCAATTGGGTTCTGACATCGTTCTGCAGTGCGATGTTGCCGAAGATACCAGCATCGACACCATGTTCGCTGAACTGGGGAAAGTTTGGCCGAAATTTGACGGTTTCGTACACTCTATTGGTTTTGCACCTGGCGATCAGCTGGATGGTGACTATGTTAACGCCGTTACTCGTGAAGGCTTCAAAATTGCCCACGACATCAGCTCCTACAGCTTCGTTGCAATGGCAAAAGCTTGCCGCTCCATGCTGAATCCGGGTTCTGCCCTGCTGACCCTTTCCTACCTTGGCGCTGAGCGCGCTATCCCGAACTACAACGTTATGGGTCTGGCAAAAGCGTCTCTGGAAGCGAACGTGCGCTATATGGCGAACGCGATGGGTCCGGAAGGTGTGCGTGTTAACGCCATCTCTGCGGGTCCGATCCGTACTCTGGCGGCTTCCGGTATCAAAGACTTCCGCAAAATGCTGGCTCATTGCGAAGCCGTTACCCCGATTCGCCGTACCGTTACTATTGAAGATGTGGGTAACTCCGCGGCATTCCTGTGCTCCGATCTCTCTGCCGGTATCTCCGGTGAAGTGGTCCACGTTGACGGCGGTTTCAGCATCGCTGCAATGAACGAACTCGAACTGAAATAATCGTTCTGTTGGTAAAGATGGGCGGCGTTCTGCCGCCCGTTATCTCTGTTATACCTTTCTGATATTTGTTATCGCCGATCCGTCTTTCTCCCCTTCCCGCCTTGCGTCAGGATAACGATTTCCTTTACGACCAAGGAGCGCCCATGGAACAACGCCACATCACCGGCAAAAGCCACTGGTATCATGAAACGCAATCCAGTACTGCGGAGTATGACGTTCTGCCTCTGGTCCCGGAAGCCGCAAAGGTCAGCGATCCCTTTCTGCTCGACGTGATCCTTGATGAAGAAACGCTGGCACCCTTCCTTTCATGGCTGGTCCCTGCGCGCGTTCTTGCAGTAGAGTTGTTCCCTGACCCGCTTACCGTGACCCGTTCACAGACCTTCACCGCTTATGAACGCTTGTCGACGGCCCTGACGGTTGCTCAGGTTTGCGGCGTCCAACGGTTATGTAACTACTATTCGGCGCGACTTACGCCGCTCCCCGGGCCTGATTCCTCCAGGGAAAGTAATCATCGGTTGGCACAAATCACGCAATATGCCCGCCAACTGGCTAGCTCGCCTTCTATTATCGACAACCGATCGCGCCAGCATCTGAATGACGTTGGTCTTACTGTCTGTGACTGTGTGATCATTAACCAAATCATTGGTTTTATTGGCTTTCAGGCGCGGACAATTGCGACATTTCAGGCTTATCTCGGGCATCCGGTACGCTGGTTACCCGGTCTGGAGATACAAAACTACGCCGACGCGTCACTGTTTGCTGATGAATCATTACGCTGGCGAAGCAGCTATGAGGTGGAAAAACTCCCTGAAGAGCACACAAAAAGTTCAACTGCAGAACTTTGCCAACTGGCCAACACACTCTCTCTCCACCCTATTTCACTTTCCCTTCTCGAAAAGTTGTTAAACAGCACACGGGTCAATACACAGCCGGATAATCAGCTTGCGGCGTTGTTATGCGCGCGGATAAATGGCAGTCCTGCTTGTTTTGCCGCCTGTATGAATTCATCAAATGAATATAAAAAAATCAGCCCCCTTCTGCGCAAGGGCGAAAATGAAATTAACCGATGGGCTGACCGTCATTCTGTTGAGCGCGCTACCGTTCAGGCGATACAATGGCTGACCCGAGCACCCGATCGCTTTAGCGCCGCCCAGTTCAGCCCATTACTCGAACACGAAAAATCATCAACGCAGATTATTAATCTGCTGGTATGGAGCGGGCTGTGTGGCTGGATAAATCGCTTAAAAATCGCGTTGGGTGAGACATATTAACCTTGCCGCGTCAGACAGATTCGCGTAAAACTGTCAGCCGCTCTAATGGCCATCAAAATAGACAATTATGTTTCAGGACAACCCGCTGCTAGCGCAGCTTAAACAGCAACTGCATTCCCAGACGCCACGCGTTGAAGGGGTGGTAAAAGCCACAGAAAAAGGCTTTGGCTTCCTGGAAGTCGACGCGCAAAAAAGTTATTTCATTCCGCCGCCGCAGATGAAAAAAGTCATGCATGGCGACCGAATTATCGCGGTTATCCACAGTGAAAAAGAACGTGAATCCGCAGAGCCAGAAGAACTGGTTGAACCGTTCCTGACTCGTTTCGTGGGTAAAGTTCAGGGCAAAAATGACCGTCTGGCCATCGTTCCTGATCATCCACTCTTAAAAGACGCCATTCCTTGCCGCGCAGCCCGTGGCCTGAACCACGAGTTTAAAGAAGGCGACTGGGCGGTTGCCGAAATGCGCCGTCATCCGCTGAAAGGCGATCGTTCTTTCTATGCTGAACTGACACAATACATCACTTTTGGTGACGATCACTTTGTACCGTGGTGGGTTACCCTTGCGCGTCATAATCTGGAAAAAGAAGCACCAGACGGCGTCGCTACCGAAATGCTCGATGAAGGTCTGGTTCGTGAAGATCTGACTGAGCTGGATTTTGTCACCATCGACAGTGCCAGCACAGAAGATATGGATGACGCCCTTTTCGCCAAGGCGTTACCGGATGGCAAACTTCAGCTGATTGTGGCGATTGCCGATCCAACCGCGTGGATTGCTGAAGGCAGCAAGCTGGACAAAGCCGCGAAAATTCGCGCATTCACCAACTATCTGCCTGGCTTCAACATCCCTATGCTGCCTCGCGAGCTTTCTGACGATCTCTGCTCACTGCGCGCCAATGAAGTCCGCCCGGTACTGGCATGCCGCATGACGCTCTCCACTGATGGCACCATTGAAGATAATATCGAATTCTTTGCCGCCACCATCGAATCCAAAGCGAAGCTGGTGTATGACCAGGTTTCTGACTGGCTGGAAAATACCGGTGACTGGCAGCCCGAAAGTGAAGCAATTGCCGAACAAGTCCGTTTGCTAGCGCAAATTTGCCAACGCCGCGGCGAGTGGCGTCATAACCACGCACTGGTGTTTAAAGATCGCCCGGATTACCGCTTTATTCTCGGTGAAAAAGGTGAAGTGCTGGATATCGTCGCCGAGCCTCGTCGCATTGCCAACCGTATCGTCGAAGAAGCGATGATTGCCGCTAATATTTGTGCGGCCCGCGTACTGCGCGATAAGCTCGGTTTTGGCATCTATAACGTGCATATGGGCTTTGATCCGGCGAATGCCGACGCGCTGGCAGCGTTGCTGAAAACGCACGGTCTGCATGTCGATGCTGAAGAAGTGCTCACGCTGGACGGTTTCTGCAAACTGCGTCGTGAACTGGATGCGCAACCAACTGGTTTCCTCGACAGCCGCATTCGTCGCTTCCAGTCATTTGCTGAAATTAGCACTGAACCCGGTCCTCACTTTGGCCTCGGTCTGGAAGCATACGCCACCTGGACTTCGCCGATCCGTAAATATGGCGACATGATCAACCACCGTCTGCTGAAAGCGGTTATCAAAGGCGAAACTGCGACGCGTCCGCAGGATGAAATCACTGTCCAAATGGCCGAGCGTCGCCGTCTCAACCGAATGGCAGAACGTGATGTTGGCGACTGGTTATACGCACGCTTCCTGAAAGACAAAGCCGGGACCGACACCCGTTTCGCGGCGGAAATTGTCGATATCAGCCGTGGCGGCATGCGTGTGCGTTTGGTTGATAACGGCGCTATCGCCTTTATTCCGGCACCTTTCTTACACGCTGTGCGCGATGAACTGGTTTGCAGCCAGGAAAACGGCACTGTACAAATTAAAGGTGAAACGGCTTACAAAGTGACTGACGTTATTGACGTCACCATTGCCGAAGTCCGCATGGAAACCCGCAGCATTATTGCGCGCCCGGTCGCGTAATCTCCTTTCACGGCCCATTCCTTATGAATGGGCCGTTTATTTCCCCGCTCTACCTTCATCATATCCCGGCAGTTTTTTAACTGACTTTCGTTTGAAAACTGGCGTTTTTCCAAAACTGGATTACAAATAAATATATAAAAAAAACAATGCGTTTAGCCGCCGTTAATTTCATGTAAGTCATGTTGTTCCTTTTATTTAACCGCGGACTCCGCTGTTAACCGGAGGATATGCATCATGAAAACCGTTAGGGAGTCCACAACGTTGTACAACTTTCTCGGATCGCACAATCCATACTGGCGGTTAACGGAAAGCAGCGATGTTTTGCGCTTTTCTACCACCGAAACCACAGAACCTGAACGTACGTTGCAGTTATCTGCCGAACAGGCTGCTCGCATCAGGGAAATGACGGTCATCACCTCCAGCCTGATGATGAGTCTGACCGTCGATGAAAGCGATCTTTCTGTGCATCTGGTAGGACGAAAAATCAATAAACGGGAATGGGCTGGCAACGCGTCTGCATGGCATGACACACCAGCAGTTGCTCGTGATTTATCACACGGACTTTCCTTTGCTGAGCAGGTAGTTTCTGAAGCACATTCCGCAATAGTGATTCTCGACAGCCGGGGGAATATCCAACGCTTCAATCGGTTATGTGAAGATTACACTGGGTTGAAAGAACACGACGTCATTGGCCAAAGCGTGTTTAAACTGTTTATGAGCCGTCGTGAAGCTGCGGCATCCAGGCGCAATAACCGTGTATTTTTTCGAAGCGGCAATGCATATGAAGTCGAACTGTGGATACCAACACGTAAAGGCCAGCGGCTGTTTCTGTTTCGCAATAAATTTGTCCACAGCGGCAGTGGCAAGAACGAAATTTTTTTAATCTGTTCCGGCACCGACATTACCGAAGAGCGCCGCGCTCAGGAGCGACTGCGTATTCTGGCAAATACCGACAGTATCACCGGACTGCCGAATCGTAACGCAATGCAGGAGTTAATCGATCACGCCATTAATCAGGCAGATAACAATAAAGTTGGGGTTGTGTATCTTGATTTGGATAATTTTAAAAAGGTCAACGACGCTTATGGGCATTTGTTTGGTGACCAGCTATTACGCGACGTGTCATTGGCCATTTTAAGCTGTCTCGAACATGATCAGGTGTTGGCGCGTCCAGGTGGCGATGAGTTTCTGGTACTGGCATCCAATACCTCACAAAGCGCGCTGGAAGCAATGGCATCACGAATTTTGACCCGCTTACGACTCCCCTTCCGCATTGGTTTAATTGAAGTTTATACCAGCTGTTCAGTGGGTATTTCACTCTCTCCCGAACATGGTTCGGACAGCGCGGCTATTATTCGTCACGCCGACACAGCAATGTACACAGCGAAGGAAGGCGGACGAGGACAATTTTGCGTTTTTACTCCAGAAATGAATCAGCGGGTATTTGAATATCTCTGGCTGGATACCAACTTGCGTAAAGCACTGGAAAACGATCAGTTGGTTATTCACTATCAACCGAAAATCACCTGGCGTGGCGAAGTACGCAGTCTGGAAGCTTTAGTACGTTGGCAGTCACCTGAACGTGGGTTAATTCCACCGTTGGACTTTATTTCCTACGCCGAAGAGTCAGGGCTAATTGTGCCTTTAGGCCGTTGGGTGATTCTCGATGTCGTACGCCAGGTGGCGAAGTGGCGGGATAAAGGCATTAACCTGCGAGTGGCGGTAAACATTTCTGCACGTCAGCTCGCCGATCAAACCATTTTCACCGCCCTGAAACAGGTTCTCCAGGAACTCAATTTTGAATACTGCCCTATTGATGTTGAACTGACGGAGAGCTGCCTGATTGAGAATGATGAACTGGCACTTTCTGTTATTCAACAATTTAGCCAACTAGGTGCGCAAGTGCATCTGGACGATTTTGGTACCGGCTACTCTTCACTTTCGCAACTGGCGCGCTTTCCGATCGATGCCATCAAACTTGACCAGGTTTTTGTTCGAGATATTCACAAACAACCTGTCTCGCAGTCACTGGTCCGGGCGATCGTCGCTGTGGCCCAGGCATTGAATCTTCAGGTGATCGCCGAAGGTGTAGAGAGTGCAAAGGAAGATGCTTTTTTAACCAAGAACGGGATCAATGAGCGGCAAGGATTTTTGTTTGCCAAACCGATGCCCGCCGTCGCCTTCGAACGTTGGTATAAACGCTATCTGAAGCGCGCATAAGTAGATGAATATATATACTTAGCGATATATTCCGTAATTATATATCGTATTCCCGGATGATAATTAGCCGTTGCTGTTAAACACTTCTCTTTTAGCGGCAATTTTTGCATTATTCATTTTCCCCCTTTTGCTATAAGGATGTCCTTGATGTCTGAATTTGATGCCCAGCGCGTTGCCGAACGTATTGATATTGTGTTAGATATCCTTGTGGCAGGCGATTACCACTCTGCGATACATAATCTCGAGATACTTAAAGCAGAACTCTTGCGCCAGGTTGCTGAATCTACGCCAGACATCCCGAAGGCACCGTGGGAGATTTAACAATCGTGCCTTCAGGTTTTCCTATTTGAGGATGCCCGGCGCGTCAGTATTTTTTTATTTAGTATTATAACGTTATAAGAATTACAGCGATGAATTCCCGACAACAAACTATTCTACAGATGGTCATTGACCAGGGTCAGGTTAGCGTAACCGATCTGGCAAAAGCCACTGGAGTTTCTGAAGTTACCATTCGCCAGGATCTCAACACCCTCGAAAAACTGAGTTACCTCCGCCGTGCACATGGCTTTGCAGTATCGCTTGATAGTGATGACGTCGAAACTCGTATGATGAGCAACTATACGCTGAAGCGTGAACTCGCCGAGTTTGCCGCGTCACTGGTTCAACCGGGCGAAACCATCTTTATCGAAAATGGCAGCAGCAATGCCCTGCTCGCCCGGACTCTGGGCGAGCAGAAGAAAAATGTCACTATCATCACGGTCAGCAGCTACATCGCGCATTTGCTGAAAGACGCGCCTTGTGAAGTTATTTTGCTCGGTGGCGTGTACCAGAAAAAAAGCGAAAGTATGGTTGGCCCGTTGACACGCCAGTGCATCCAACAGGTACATTTCAGCAAAGCATTTATTGGTATTGATGGCTGGCAACCTGAAACTGGATTCACCGGTCGCGATATGATGCGTACCGATGTGGTCAATGCCGTGCTGGAAAAAGAGTGCGAAGCAATAGTCCTGACTGACAGCTCGAAATTTGGTGCTGTACATTCATACTCCATCGGTCCCGTTGAGCGATTCAATCGCGTGATTACCGATTCGAAAATACGCGCCAGCGATCTGATGCATCTTGAGCACAGTAAACTCACCGTTCACGTCGTTGACATTTAACCATTTCCCTTCTCTACGGATGATTTGCAGTTTGGCAAATCATCCGCTCTAAGATGATTCCTGGTTGATAATTAAGACTATTTACCTGTTATTAACACTCTCAAGATATAAAATTATTATCAGCGATATAACAGGAAGTCATTATCACCTGCGTGATATAACCCTGCGCGCGAGCGGATTTCACGGAATAATTTCACCAGGCTTATTCTTAGCTATTATAGTTATAGAGAGCTTACTTCCGTGAATCATAAATTCAGGAGAGAGTATTATGTTTGTAACGAGCAAAAAAATGACCGCGGCTGTTCTGGCAATTACCCTGGCAATGTCTCTGAGTGCCTGTTCTAACTGGTCTAAACGAGACCGTAACACCGCAATTGGCGCGGGTGCAGGTGCATTAGGCGGTGCAGTACTAACCGATGGCAGTACGTTGGGTACATTAGGTGGCGCAGCTGTCGGTGGTGTTATTGGTCACCAGGTCGGTAAATAATCGTAAATAAATGTCGATTATCGACTCGCAATTATAATACGCTTGATTCTGTTCAGTACGAAATAACTGAATAATACACACAGTAAAATATTCGAAAGCCACGGATATATCCGTGGCTTTTTATGTTAACCGCCAGCGAGTTTTACCTTCATCCCTTTCTCTTCAAGCAGTGATTTTAATAAATCGCGCTTATCACCCTGGATTTCAATAATTCCATCTTTAACTGCCCCGCCGCAGCCGCATTTTTTCTTCAGTTCCGCTGCCAGTTTTGTCAGTTCGGCATCATCGAGATCGACACCGGTAATCAGGCAAACGCCCTTACCTTTACGTCCACTGGTCTGACGCTGAATACGCACCACACCGTCGCCTTTAGGGCGTACAGGGGCCGCTTTTGGCTCATCAATACGTCCGGTTTCCGTTGAGTAGACCAGACGGCTGTTGGAATCACTCATCATGCACTCCGCTGTAAAGAGGCGTTGATCGCTTTCAGCGTCTGCGCTGGATCTACCGATTGCGTTACCGGGCGACCAATCACCATATAATCAACACCAGCCGCCAACGCCTGTTCTGGCGTCATAATGCGGCGCTGGTCACCAGCTTCACTCCCCTGCGGACGAATGCCCGGCGTAACCAGTTTGAACTCCTGACCAAATACCTGTTTAAAGCGCGCAGCTTCCTGAGCAGAACACACCACACCATCAAGGCCACATTTTTGCGTCAGTGCCGCCAGACGTTCTGCATAATCTGCAGGTGACAGTGTCACGCCAAGATCGGCCAGGTCGCTGGCTTCCATGCTGGTCAATACTGTCACAGCAATCAAAAGCGGTGCATCTTTGCCAAACGGCACCAGTGCCTCACGCGCTGCGGTCATCATACGCGCCCCACCGGAGGCGTGAACATTCACCATCCACACGCCTAAGTCAGCTGCAGCAGCGACAGCGTGCGCTGCAGTGTTGGGAATATCGTGAAATTTCAGGTCGAGGAAGATATCAAAACCACGCTGTTGAAGTTCGCGTACAAATTGAGGTCCAAACAGCGTAAACATCTCTTTGCCGACTTTCAGACGACAATCGCGTGGGTCGATCTTGTCGACAAAGGCCAGCGCGGCATCACGATTATGATAATCAAGGGCAACAACCACAGGAGATTTCGTAACAGCGCGGGAAGAAGATGAAGCAGTTAACGTCATGACCAGACCTTCTTGATGATGGGCACCGGAAGTGGCGCGAAACAGGTAAACGGCGAGCATTCTACCCGTGGAAATAAAAAATTAACAGTTGCGATTTCTCCCCTGGCAGGCTTTTCTGCGCCGGAGTTCCCGGAGCACAATGAACATCAATTATTAGCATGTTGTAACTAAAGTCGGATTTTTTTAAAAATTACAGGCCATCAAGACCGCGAATCGGTTTAATGGTTGACCAGGCCCGACAAGACGGACAATGCCAGTAGAGGGTGTATGCGGTAAAACCACATTTCTGGCAGCGATAACGAGGCTTACTACGCACCTTCTCGCCAACCATGTCACGCAGCACCATCAGACTCTCTTTGGCACGCCCTTCTTCCGCTTCATTTAAGTGGTAATCCATTAGCTTATGGAACACACGCATGGTCGGATGACGCTGAAGCTGACGCGTAATATAGACCTGTGCGGCCTCACTACCGTCGCGCGCTTCAATAATATCCGCAAGCATCAATTCAGCATCGGCACCGGTGTTCTCTTCCACCGCGCGCTGCAGGAATTCTGCCCATTCGGCAGTTTTACCCAACTGCTGATAGCAGGTTTGCAACATTTCCAGCGTTTCGCTGACCAGTTCTCTGTCCTGAGATATCACGCGTTGCATACTTTCGACGGCTTTGGCGTATTCTCCTTTCGCCATAAATACGCGTCCCATCATGATGGATACGCGGGCGCTGTTTTTATCTGCCGCCGCACCTTTTTTTAACAAGGCCATGGCGCGATCGAGATCGTCGCTGGCCATATGCTGCAGGGCTAACTCACAGTAGAAATGGGCAATTTCGACGCGCTGCTTATCTTTACCCAACTTCACCAGACGTTCGGCAACATCAATTGCTTTCTGCCACTCGCTGGTAGCCTGGTAGATTTGTAGCAACTGTTGCAGCGCGCCAATGCGGAAGTCAGTTTCATCGGTCAGCTGATTGAACATGTCTTCCGCGCGGTCGTATAACCCGGCGGCCATGTAATCACGCCCCAGTTGTTGAATCGCCAACAGACGCTGTTCATAGGTCAGCGAGGCGCTTTCCATTAGGGTCTGATGGATGCGAATAGCGCGATCAACTTCGCCACGCGAACGGAACAGGTTTCCTAGCGTAAGGTGGGCTTCAACGGTACCCGTATCCTCTTTAAGCATATCGAGAAACAGGTCTACCGCTTTATCCTGTTGATTACTAAGCAGGAAGTTAACCCCCGCTACGTAATCACGCGACAAGCGGTTGGCTTCATCTTGCTTGTTTTGTTGCGCACTTCTGCGGCCCATATACCAGCCATAGGCAGCGGCTACAGGCAAAAGCAGAAACAACAACTCCAGCATAGAAAGTTATTCCTTCGCCGCTGACGAATGCGGCGCTACAGCCACGTCAGTCGCGGGTGAAAGCTGGTTTTCCAGTCGCTTTATTTTACGTTCAGCGCGCGCCAGGGAAACACGAACTCGCAGCCAGAACAGACCGCAAATCAGCCAACCGATAGCAAACCCCGCAGCAAACAATACCGCCAGCAATGTGGAAATACGGTACTCCCCTTGCGCTAACAGATAATTAAACGTCACCTGTTGATCGTTCTGCGCACCTAACGTGACCGAAATCACGAAGATCGCTAACACCAGTGAGAAAATGAGTAAATATTTCACATTACTTCCCGTTATGTGGTTAGAGCGAATAAATTATGGTCAACTTACCGCAATAGCCCTTTAAAGTACCATTTTCGCGCCGTCTGCGAAATGGCATCCACGCGCATTGATGATGATTTAAGGGCTAAATTCGGAAAATCAACCAGCGTTAACTTTCTTGTTCTCGTTGTGCAATTTCGCGATTTTCTTCCGCAGGTGGTGTTAATGGCCCACAAATTCGTTGCGCAAGCCACGTTGCCACCGCCACCAGCGCCCACGAAATCAACGTAGCTACCACCAGATCGCGTGGCCAATGCATCCCGAGCAGCAGGCGGCTTCCCATGACTCCCGTTGCCCAGACCAACAAGATAGCAATGGTTAACGTTCGCCGACGCGGCCACAGCAAACCAACGGCCAGCAGCGCCCAACTGGCAGCAAACATCGTGTGACCGGAAGGAAAGGCAAACCCCGTCTCTTTCTGCCAGTGTGAACGCAAATATTGTGGGATATTTTTCTCTTCAGCCAACTGTTCTTTCACCAGATTTCCGCGTTCTGCTCGCTTTAAAGTGTAGAACTCATCAACCGGAATATGATGTGTTTTTTCCAGCCAGATAACAAAAGGTCGTGGTTCCTGGACTTTGTCTTTGATCCATGATTTAACGCCTTGTCCCACAAGAATTGCCGCCGCCAGAATGGCAAATAACATAATGGCAGCCTTAATGCGAAAACGCAGACACCAGAGAAACCAACCGAATAAAATCAAATGTGTAATGACGCCCCAGGGCTGGGTGACAGTTTCAGTAACCCAAAAAGCCGCTTTTAGTAGCCAACTTTGTTCTCCAGGTTGCCAACGCCAGCCAGAAATCCATACGGCTACTGGCATAACAAGCAATAGTGCAGCTCCCACTGCGGTACGTCTGGCAATCGAACGCATGGCCTCTCCTTTTTGATAAGTCCCACAATCATAACTGAAAATGCCAGTTCCAGGAAAAATTGACAGATTTGTGCCATTCCGTGAACGATCGACGCGTCGTGATTAGGTGAACCCCTTCTCGTTATGGCAAAATAAGCCAATACAGAACCAGCATTATCTGGAGAATTTCATGCAGCTTAAACGTGTGGCAGAAGCCAAACTGCCAACCCCATGGGGCGATTTCCTGATGGTGGGATTTGAAGAACTGGCAACCGGACACGATCATGTCGCGCTAGTCTATGGCGATATCTCCGGGCATACCCCGGTACTTGCGCGCGTCCATTCCGAATGTCTGACCGGTGACGCCCTGTTCAGCTTGCGCTGCGATTGTGGCTTCCAGCTCGAAGCGGCACTGACGCAAATTGCCGAAGAAGGCCGTGGTATTTTGCTGTATCACCGTCAGGAAGGTCGTAACATTGGTCTGCTGAATAAAATCCGCGCTTATGCACTGCAGGATCAAGGTTACGATACTGTAGAGGCTAACCACCAGTTAGGCTTCGCCGCTGATGAGCGCGACTTCACTCTTTGCGCTGATATGTTCAAACTCCTTGGCGTCAATGAAGTCCGCTTGTTAACCAATAACCCGAAAAAAGTCGAAATTCTGACCGAAGCAGGGATTAATATTGTTGAACGCGTACCATTGATTGTAGGTCGTAACCCCAATAACGAACATTATCTCGATACCAAAGCCGAGAAAATGGGCCATTTGCTGAACAAATAACCCTCTTGCATTGTGTAATTCATTTGCTTGCCGGAAGCAAAATAACCGGCAAGCAAATACTTGTTACTTCAACATATTACGAATGACATAATGCAAAATGCCGTCGTTCTGGTAGTAGGTCAACTCCGTCGCGGTGTCGATACGACAACGGCAGGGTACGACTTCCTGGCTACCATCCGCGCGCGTAAGCGTCACCGGAACCGTCGCGCCGGGTTGTAGGTTTTGCAGATCGCCAATATCAATCTTCTCTTCCCCGGTTAGCCCTAACGTTTTACGCGTTACGCCTTGCGGAAATTCCAGCGGCAGGATGCCCATGCCAATTAAATTCGAACGGTGAATTCGTTCAAACGATTCGGCAATCACCACACGAATACCAAGCAGACGCGGACCTTTTGCCGCCCAGTCACGGCTGGAGCCTGATCCATACTCTTTCCCGGCAATCACCGCCAGCGGCGTTTGCTCCTGCTTATAGCGCATCGCGGCATCATAGATAGAGACAACATCGCTGTCAGGTAAATGCCGCGTCATCCCCCCTTCAACGCCAGGCACCATTTCATTACGGATGCGAATATTGGCGAAGGTGCCGCGCATCATCACTTCATGGTTACCACGCCGCGAACCGTAGGAGTTAAAGTCTTTTCGCTCAACACCCCGACCTTGTAGATATCGACCCGCCGGGCTGTCGGGCTTAATACTGCCCGCCGGAGAGATATGGTCAGTGGTGACTGAATCCCCCAGCATTGCGAGGATCCGCGCACCGTGAATATCTTCCACAGGTGCTGGTGTTGCCTGCATTTCATCAAAGAATGGCGATAAGCGAATATAGGTTGAATCTTCCTGCCAACCGTAGGTATCGGATCGTGTGACGTTAATTTCCTTCCACTCTGCTGTGCCTTCAAAAACTTCTGCGTACTCTTTGCGGAACATTTCTGTGGAGACTTGTTCTACCGCACGGGCAATTTCTTGTGCCGAGGGCCAGATATCTTTCAGATATACCGGGTCGCCTTTACGATCGTGACCAATAGGCTCAGAAGCGAGGTTAATATTCATATTTCCCGCCAGCGCATAGGCAACCACCAGCGGCGGCGAGGCCAGCCAGTTAGTTTTAACCAGCGGATGGATACGGCCTTCAAAGTTACGGTTGCCGGACAGCACCGCACCGACGGTTAAATCGCCTTTTTTGATTGCCGTTTCGATAGGATCGGGCAGCGGCCCAGAGTTACCAATACAGGTGGTACAACCGTACCCCACAAGGTTAAACCCCAGTTCGTCGAGATACGGTGTCAATTTCGCTTTTGCCAGATAGTCAGAAACAACTTTCGAGCCTGGTGCCAGCGACGCTTTGACCCACGGTTGCCGCTTGAGGCCCAGAGTTACAGCTTTTTTCGCCAGCAAGCCTGCGGCCATCAGCACACTTGGGTTAGAGGTGTTGGTGCACGAGGTTATCGCAGCAATGACCACCGCGCCATCAGGTAACTGATACTGATGTCCGTTCATAACATAATCGACCGGCTGGCGATCTTTATGCGTGGCATTCACTTCCAGTTCGTTACTGGCGGCAAATGCTTTTGGTACATCGGGCAGTGCAACGCGATCCTGTGGGCGTTTAGGCCCTGCCAGGCTCGCTTCAACGTCATTCATATCCAGTTCTAACGTACTGGTAAAAATTGGTTCATCGCCCGGGTTACGCCACATGCCCTGCGCTTTGGCATATTTTTCGACCAACTCGACCTGATCTTCGCTGCGCCCGCTTAAACGCATGTAATCGAGGGTGACAGCATCGATTGGGAAGAAGCCACAGGTGGCACCATATTCTGGCGACATATTGGCAATGGTGGCGCGATCCGCCAGCGGTAGTGAATCCAGCCCATCACCATAAAATTCGACGAATTTCCCCACCACGCCATGTTTGCGCAGCATTTGGGTAACGGTGAGAACCAGGTCTGTGGCGGTAATACCTTCACGTAATTTTCCGGTGAGTTTAAAGCCCACTACGTCCGGGATAAGCATGGAAACCGGCTGGCCTAACATTGCGGCTTCGGCTTCGATCCCACCAACGCCCCACCCCAGCACGCCAAGGCCGTTGATCATGGTGGTGTGCGAGTCAGTACCAACGAGTGTATCCGGATAAGCAATCCATTCACCGTCCTGCAATTCGCTCCACACTGCTTTGCCGAGATATTCGAGGTTAACCTGATGGCAAATGCCTGTGCCTGGCGGCACGACGCTAAAACGACTGAACGCCTGCTTTCCCCATTTCAGGAACACATAACGTTCGTGGTTGCGCTCCATTTCCAGGCGCACGTTTTCTTCAAATGCCTCATCATCACCAAAACGATCGACGGTCACCGAGTGGTCAATGACCAGGTCGACCGGTGAGAGCGGGTTAACCTTTGCAGTATCGCCGCCGAGGCGTTTAACCGCTTCGCGCATTGCCGCCAGATCAACAACGGCAGGTACGCCGGTAAAGTCCTGCATCAGCACCCTTGCCGGGCGGTAGGCAATTTCACGGTCAGCATGGGCATTTTTCAGCCATCCCGCCAGCGCGTAGATATCCTCTTCGGTAACCGAGTTACCATCCTGCCAGCGCAGCAGGTTTTCGAGCAAAACTTTGAGTGACTTGGGCAGACGGGTGATATCGCCTAGTGATTTGGCAGCAAGCGGCAAGCTGTAGTAGTGGTAAGTTTTATCTTTGGCCTGCAACGTGTCCTTACTGGCTTCTCGTAGGGTTGACGACATAGCTCCTCCTTAATGACAGGGTTGCGAAGCCCTGATTCTCTTCAGGGTGAATATTAAAGATAACACAAACATCGCGTAACGATTTGATAACAACCCAAATTGATAAAAGAGGAGAAACCTTGAGACAAAGCAAACAGCGGGGTCAGGGATCAGTGAGTAATGATCCAGAGGAGTTCGGCCCAGAAGAGCATCGACAGAGAAAATGCGCCCATCCAGGACCAATATTTCATATTTGTGTTGATCATAGGCTACACCTTTAACGGTTATTACTTTGTGTTGAGATAACTCAACCTGTTATTGCTGCGGTGTATTAAAAGCCCTTTAATTCATTAAAAATGGGTAATAAGAATGATGATAATTATTGTTTCTGCTGATCATCTTCAGCAAACAGTTCTATAAAGGCTTGCTGCTGCGATGTTAGTTGCCAGTCGTCTGGAATAACGACGGAACATTCCCGTTTCGTTTCTGTTTCATTGTCACTATGCTGACATAATGGTGACGACTCCAGTTGCTCCTGACCGACCATAGTTATCCCCACACTTTCCAAATCAGCAGTGCGACAACCACCCAGAAAAGAGCAGAACCAAGAAATACTGCCAGCCAGGCTTTGCGTTTTAATTCAGGGTCCCGGCGGGGTTCCTGATTTCCAGAAGGCATTGCTAACCTCATATAATCGCCATCACTTATCAGCAAGACGTTGAACGATTGGTGTAATTAATCATACGATGAGACAAATCCTAAAGAAACTTTAGTCAAAAATCCAGCGAATTTACGAATCGTCTCCAGTGAATAATTCAATCTTTTGACCTGAAATAGATATTTGAAAACTCGAGTTTGCGAGGCGGGTAATTAGACACTACTTTACAGGTAATTTACCCTATAAATATGAGGGATAAAAATATTGTGCACGGTATACAAATAAGCAACAAAAGAGAATATATTCCGGCACCTTCGCTACATAAAAGGTGCCGAAAATAACGCAAGAAATTATTTTTCCGGCAGTTTTATATCTTTAAACATGACCTCAATTTCTTCATTAGAGCGCAATGCGACAGCCGCATCAACGACATCACGCGTTAAATGCGGTGCAAAACGCTGAATGAAATCATACATATAACTGCGCAAAAAAGTACTACGGCGAAAACCAATTTTGGTTGTACTGTGGCTGAAGATATCGTGAGCATCAACGCGCACCAGGTCGGGATCGGCGACCGGATCCACCGCCATGCTGGCAATGACCCCTACCCCCAACCCTAACCGGACGTAAGTTTTAATGACGTCAGCATCCGTTGCCGTGAAGACGATACGTGGCGTTAACCCTGCGCGGTTAAAGGCAGTATCCAGTTCTGAGCGTCCGGTAAAGCCGAAGGTATATGTCACCAACGGATATTGCGCCAGTTCTTCAATGGTAATGGCTTTTTTGCCTGCCAGCGGGTGATCCGGAGTGACTACAATAGCCCGATTCCAGTGGTAGCACGGTAACATCACTAAATCTTCATACAGATGCAGCGCTTCTGTGGCGATAGCGAAATCGGCATTGCCTTTAGAGACAGCATCAGCAATTTGTGTCGGCGAGCCCTGGTGCATATGCAAAGAAACGCGAGGATAACGCTCAATAAAGCCTTTGATGACGTTTGGTAACGCATAGCGTGCCTGGGTATGCGTGGTGGCGATATACAGCGAGCCTTTATCCGGCCAGGTGTGCTCTCCGGCGACCGATTTTATGGCATCGACTTTCGACAGGACTTCACGAGCGATACGAATTATTTCTTGTCCTGCTGGCGTTACCTGCGTCAGGTGCTTGCCGCTTCGGGAAAAAATTTGAATGCCTAGCTCGTCTTCCAGCATTCTGACTTGTTTACTGATCCCGGGTTGTGATGTGTAAAGTCCTTCCGCTGTTGATGAGACATTCAGGTTATGATTGACCACCTCAACAATATAGCGAAGTTGTTGTAATTTCATGTTAAACCATCCACTTAGATGCCATCAGAACATCGTTTTTTCGTCACGCCAGGCGGGTGACTAATACGATTTAATAATAAAAAAGGGGCTAACTATAACCACTATATCATTTATAGCCTTAGTGTATAGGTGTGAAGAAAAAATAATATGCAATAAAAAAGGGCCGCTTTCGCGACCCTTTGTTTATAAAAACCTGACAAAATTAAAGGTTATTTTTTCCCTTCAACCCATTTGCCATCAACATAAAATGCTGACCAGCCAGTCGCCTTTCCGTCTTTTTCCGAAGAGACATATTGCTGTTTGGTTTTACGGCTAAAGCGAACCATGGTCTTATTACCTTCCGGATCCTGCTGTGGCGCATCGGCCAGATAACGCAGTTTTTCCGGCAGACGGTCGCGGAAGCGATAAAGCTCTTCCACCAGTGGCGCACGTGTTTCACGCGATTTCGGGAAAGTGTTGGCAGCCAGGAACACACCGGCAGCACCGTCACGCAGCACGAAATAGGCATCTGATTTTTCGCACGGCAGCTCCGGTAATGGCACCGGATCTTCCTTCGGTGGTGCCACTTCGCCGTTACGTAAAATCTTACGTGTGTTTTTACACTCTTCGTTAGTGCAGGCCATGTATTTACCGAAACGCCCCATTTTCAGGTGCATTTCAGAGCCACATTTTTCACACTCAACGATCGGGCCGTCATAACCTTTAATGCGGAATTCGCCCTCTTCGATCTCGTAACCGTCGCAGGTTGGGTTATTACCACAGACATGCAACTTACGTTTCGGATCGATGAGATAGCTGTCCATCGCCGTGCCGCATTTCGGGCAACGACGTTTTGCGCGCAGCGCGTTGGTTTCAGCGTCTTCGCCTTCCAGCACGTTCAGCACTTCGTTTTCCGGCACCAGGTTAATGGTGGTTTTGCAACGCTCTTTCGGCGGCAGCGCATAGCCAGAACAGCCAAGGAATACCCCGGTGCTCGCTGTGCGAATCCCCATTTTGCGACCACAAGTCGGGCAGTCAATGCTGGTCAGAACCATCTGGTTCGGGCGCATACCACCCTCTTCCGGATCTTTTTCAGCTTTATCTAACTGCTGGGTGAAATCCGAGAAGAAGTGATCCAGTACAGCTTTCCACTCTGCTTCGTGATTTGCCACCTGGTCGAGGCTGTTTTCCATCTGCGCGGTGAAGTCGTAGTTCATTAACTCGCGGAAATTCTCTTCCAGGCGATCGGTGACGATTTCGCCCATTTTTTCCGCATAGAAACGACGATTTTCTACTCGCACATAGCCACGATCCTGAATGGTCGAAATGATCGACGCATAGGTAGACGGACGACCGATACCACGTTTTTCCAGTTCTTTAACCAGCGATGCTTCACTGAAACGGGCTGGCGGCTTAGTAAAGTGCTGGGCTGGTGTCAGTTCAACGAGCGTCAGAGCATCGCCTTTATCGACTGCCGGTAAGATACGATCTTCATCGCCTTTACGCAGTGCAGGCATCACTTTTGTCCAGCCATCAAAGCGCAAAATACGACCGCGTGCTTTCAGGCGGAAATCGCCCGCACCAACGGTCAGCGTCGTGGAGTCATATTTCGCTGGGGTCATCTGGCAGGCAACGAACTGACGCCAGATTAACTGGTACAGTTTCTGCGCATCTGCTTCCATATCCTTCAGCGATTCCGCCATCACATTGACGTCAGAAGGACGAATCGCTTCGTGCGCTTCCTGTGAGTTTTCTTTGCTGGCGTACTGATTCGGACTTTCCGGCAGATATTTCTTACCAAAATTATCGCTGATATAACCGCGAACCATATTTACCGCGTCCTGACTCAGGTTAGTGGAGTCGGTACGCATGTAAGTGATATAGCCTGCTTCATACAAACGCTGAGCCATCATCATGGTTTTTTTCACGCCAAATCCAAGACGGGTGCTGGCAGCTTGTTGCAACGTAGAGGTAATAAAAGGAGCGCCAGGTTTACTGGTTGTCGGTTTGTCTTCACGTTCCAGCACGCTGTAGCGCGCTTTTTCCAGCAGACTTACCGCAGCCTGAGTTTGTTCTTTGTTGACCGGGCGGAACGGTTTGTCGTTCTGATGAGTCACCTGCAACGCCAACGCATCACCAGATGGCGTGGTCGTGCTGGCATCGACTTCCCAGAACTCTTCCGGTACGAACGCTTTAATTTCACGCTCACGCTCGACCACCAGGCGGACCGCCACCGACTGCACACGACCGGCAGACAGACCACGAGCGATCTTTTTCCACAGCAGCGGCGAAACCATATATCCCACCACGCGGTCCATAAAGCGACGCGCCTGCTGGGCATTAACACGATCAATATTCAGCTCACCTGGTTTGTTAAATGCCTGGCGGATCGCGTTTTTAGTAATTTCGTTAAACACCACTCGGCTATAGCGCGCATCATCACCACCAATCACTTCCCGCAGGTGCCATGCAATGGCTTCCCCTTCGCGGTCAAGGTCGGTTGCGAGATAGATGTGGTCGGCTTTTTCAGCCAGTTGTTTCAGTTCAGAGACGACCTTCTCTTTACCAGGCAACACTTCATAGTGCGCCTCCCAATTGTGCCACGGGTCAACCCCCATACGGTTGACGAGAGCGCCACGTTCATCCTTTTTAGGCTTTTTAGCCGTCTTGGTGGAGGTAGAGTCGGCACTCTTTTTGGCAGCTGAGCCACTGGTCGGCAAATCGCGGATGTGACCGACGCTGGATTTCACCACGTAGTCACTACCCAGATACTTGTTGATCGTTTTGGCTTTTGCCGGGGACTCAACGATGACAAGAGCTTTACCCATATTCACCTTACCTAATTTGATTCTTCCAGGAATGCGTCGCACGTTGATAAACCTTCCACTGGCAACGAGTTACCGATATGGACTCGCTCTCTGCGGATATCAACCCCTTGTCGTGACTCTGTTCACGAAAATTCAGGTGACTGAGTTAACAGGTCTTGGCCTACAGGCGCTATAGCACGACGGAATTTTGGTCGAATGTCAAGCAAATCTATTGCCAGATTGACGAAAGCGTCACACTGTACCTGATAAAATCCGATACGCAACTTTATTAGCATGCGAAATCCAAAGTTGCCAGTAAGGCGCTCTTGCCACCAGCGTGGTATATTTGTCTGCAAGCCATGCCTGGCGTAGACTAATGTCCTTGTTTAAGGAGTAAATAATGAACAAAGAGACACAACCCATCGACCGCGAGACGCTGTTGAAAGAGGCCAACAAAATCATTCGTGAGCATGAGGATACGCTCGCAGGGATTGAAGCCACCGGCGTCACGCAGCGTAATGGCGTGCTGGTATTTACCGGCGACTACTTTTTAGATGAACAAGGATTGCCAACAGCCAAAAGCACCGCGGTGTTTAATATGTTCAAACACCTGGCCCATGTGCTTTCAGAAAAATATCACCTGGTTGATTAAAGCAAAACGCGAGGTCTTACCCTCGCGTTTGTCTTTTACATCAATGGCTTTTGCCCCCGCTGCCACCAGCGTAACAACAATCGATCGGCGCTCTCTGCCGCGCTGCCGGTGAATCGGTCAATGAGTCGTTTACGCTGCATATAGCGTACATTGACCACTTCACGGCCTTCCATCAGGCTAAGAATAACTTCATCACTGGTGTTGATTTCATCAACCAGGCCTTTCTCTACCGCCTGTTGTCCGTACCAGTGTTCACCCGTTGCCACCTGATCAATATTCAGAGACGGACGCATACGCTTCACAAAATCTTTAAATAACTGATGCGTTTCGTTCAGCTCTTCGCGGAATTTCTCCCGCCCTTCTTCGGTGTTTTCACCCAGCAAGGTCAGCGTGCGCTTATACTGCCCAGCGGTGTGCAGTTCGATATCAATATCTTTGCTTTTCAGGAAGCGGTTAAAGTTGGGCATTTGCGCCACCACGCCAATGGAACCCACAATAGCAAACGGTGCGGAAACAATTTTGTCCGCCACACAGGCCATCATGTAACCGCCGCTGGCAGCGACTTTGTCTACCGTAACAGTTAAAGGAATGTTTTTATCACGCAGACGCTGCAGCTGCGAAGCCGCCAACCCGTAACCATGCACCATGCCACCAGGGCTTTCCAGACGTAGCACAACCTGATCCTGCGGTTTGAATGCTGCGAGTACCGCCGTTATCTCTTCACGTAGCGAGTTCACTTCATGGGCGTCCATGCTGCCTTTAAAATCCAGCACCCAGACGCGGGGTTTACTGTCAGTTGCCACCTCGCCCAGTTTGGCTTTCGCTTTTGCTGCTTTCGCTTCTTGCTTGTGCTTTTTCTTCTGCGCTTTATGCCACTGTTTTTGCTGATGAGTGTCCATCAGCGCCGCGGCCAGTTCTTCTTTCATCTCCTTATACTGTTCGCTGAGATTGTTGACCCGTAACTCGCCACGCTGGCGTTTATTACGTTGAGCAACATTGACAATAATGGCGGCAATCGCCGCAATCGCTAGCACAACGGTAACGATTTTCGCCAAAAACAAACCATATTCAGACAACAATTCCACGAGTCCCCACCTTGGTTAAACAACGCTTTGGCTCACAGTTTACAACAGGCATGTTAAGCCGTCTCGCAGAGATGTTATTGCAGCGAAAGTATGACAAAGTATCCATTTTGCGGTGTTATCGCCCCAGGCTGATTGAAATGCCCTTCTGTTTCAGGCATAAAGCCCCAAAGTCATAAAGTACACTGGCAGCGCGACAGACAACGTCGTTGAGGAGTAGCCATGCATTACCAGCCAAAACAAGATTTACTCAATGATCGCATTATCCTGGTGACGGGAGCCAGCGATGGTATTGGCCGTGAAGCCGCGATGACGTATGCACGCTATGGTGCGACAGTGATTCTGTTGGGCCGTAATGAAGAAAAATTACGTCAGGTAGCCAGCCACATAAACGAAGAAACTGGACGTCAGCCACAGTGGTTTATTCTCGATTTGCTGACCTGCACGTCCGAAGATTGCCAACAACTGGCACAGCGCATTGCCGTTAATTATCCGCGTCTGGATGGTGTTTTGCATAATGCCGGATTGCTCGGCGATGTTTGCCCTATGAGCGAACAAAATCCGCAGGTCTGGCAGGACGTCATGCAGGTCAACGTTAATGCCACCTTTATGCTCACCCAGGCACTGCTTCCTTTATTACTCAAATCGGACGCCGGTTCACTGGTCTTTACTTCATCAAACGTTGGACGTCAGGGACGAGCCAACTGGGGCGCATATGCAGCGTCGAAATTTGCCACCGAAGGGATGATGCAGGTACTGGCCGATGAATATCAGCAGCGCCTGCGCGTCAACTGCATTAACCCAGGCGGTACGCGCACCGCAATGCGTGCCAGCGCCTTCCCAACCGAAGATCCACAGAAACTTAAAACACCCGCTGATATCATGCCGCTCTACCTCTGGCTGATGGGCGATGACAGCCGCCGTAAAACCGGCATGACCTTTGACGCCCAACCGGGCCGTAAACCAGGAATTTCCCAATGAGTGATGAACGCTACCAACAGCGTCAGCAGCGAGTGAAAGAAAAAGTCGATGCTCGTGTGGCCCAGGCCCAGGATGAGCGCGGTATTATCATCGTCTTTACCGGCAATGGAAAAGGCAAAACCACCGCGGCATTTGGTACGGCAACTCGTGCAGTAGGCCATGGCAAAAAAGTGGGTATCGTGCAGTTTATTAAAGGCACCTGGCCTAATGGCGAGCGCAATCTACTGGAGCCACATGGCGTTGAGTTTCAGGTGATGGCAACGGGCTTTACCTGGGATACACAAAATCGCGAATCTGATACCGCGGCCTGCCGTGAAGTCTGGCAACATGCCAAACGAATGCTGGCCGATCCTTCACTGGATATGGTTTTGCTCGATGAGCTGACTTATATGGTGGCGTATGACTATTTGCCACTGGAAGAAGTGGTGCAGGCGTTAAATGAACGTCCACATCAACAGACGGTGATTATCACGGGTCGAGGCTGTCATCGGGATATTCTTGAACTGGCGGATACGGTGAGTGAATTACGCCCCGTGAAACATGCGTTTGATGCCGGTGTAAAAGCGCAGATAGGGATTGACTACTAAGTGAAAGCACCTCAAAAGAAGCCTCTTGAGGTGCTTTAATCATGATTATATTCAAGCGGCAATAGCGAAATTCAGAATACGTGTAATCTCATTCAAATGTCCCTGATATGCTTCATGATTCTCAGCGTCAACATCTTCAATAAATAATATCAGTTCAGTAATTAACGCATTGGCATCTTCATAACTGATTCTGCTTAACTCTGGCGAAGTTTCAGTACCGTAGTTAATCGTCAGATTGTTCATCACCGTGAGGATAAGGATAAAATATTTATGACAAACATTACATGTGGTTTTATTACCCAAAGTATTATACAGCATATCAAGTAATGCCAGTATTCTACGGTTTTGCACATCGTTCATAAAAAGCCTCCTATAACATTATTCCGCTGGCAATAAGTAATTTTGCCAGCCCCTCAGACGCCTTTAACCCACTAATGACCTGTGCGCGTAATATTTCATTTAATCTTTTTTGTTCAGCTGCCGTGCGTGTTTTATTAACGTATAAGCTTTTCAGATAATCACCCTTATCTATAAAGGCATTCAAAGCCTCAATCGCAGGCATGGCAGGTGCCGATGCCTGTAGTCTGGTTTCATTCACATTGATTACTGAACTTAGAAACTCCTTCCTGTTTTTCAGAGTGTTAAACTCTGTATTCTTAGAGTTTTTAGATACCGCATTATAATAAATCATATTATTATGTACATTCGCAAAGGTATAATTTTCAATCTTATCGCCTTTTGTATAAATATCATTACGCAAAACAGTCATGTTTTTTATAAGTCTTACCCAGTTTTCATCTACCGTTTTGCCTATTTTTCCAGAATTGACTTTAATTATATATAACTCATTGAAATAATTTACCAAATCTTTAACCGCTGCTGCAGATTGAGCTAAATCTTTGCTATGTAAAACACCAAGTAGTGTTTGTGCGTTGTTTGCGTGATCCAGAGCCTGTTTAAGTAATGCCACTTGCTGACTTTCCGTAGTTGCCATATCCTTTGTCAGAAGTTCCACATAAGCGCTCATGCTATTAATGACTTCCATTGAAGCCAGTAATTTTTCTTTCTCGAAAGGGACTAATTGTACTTGTTTTGTATTTGGCCCTGAACGCTGGCATAATTTTCCGCCATTCCCATCACCGCCTATATCAATGGTATAATCAGGTCGCAGGGCACAATCCGGATTAGTCGCGTAGAAATTAACAAGGAAGTTTTCACGAGAAGCATAGTATTGTTTAATGAAACTTGCATTCGCCGCTACTGCTTTGTTACCCGCAGTAATAACAGTTTCAGCTTGTTCGTTTTTCAATGCTTCAGTTGCACAACCTGAAAGCATTAACAGCGATAGAAATATTCCACTATATCTAATCATAACCCACCTCTTGACGTTGAGTTTATCTCAGATAATTAAATAGTAATGTGGCTATTTCCTGGTAATATTCATAAGCAAGTATGAAATTAAATTAAAATACTGCGACTATTTATCATACTTCAAATGAAGAAAAGGCCCCGCAGGGCCTTTATTTTATACTTAACTTAAATTAACCGTTATTATTACGTCCACCAGAACGACGACCGCCGCTCACCTGACTGTGACGTTTCACCGCACGACGAATCTGATTCGCCTTCATACGACGACGGTCTTTTTCTACAGCGACTTTAGAGCTGGTTTCTGGCGGTAGCTCCACCAGTTCGCGCAGATAGTTAGTCTGGGCGAGGTCCAGCTCCGTCCAGCCACCGCGTGGCAGACCTTTCGGCAGTGGGATATCACCGTAACGAACACGGATCAGGCGGCTTACCTGCACACCAACCGCTTCCCACAGACGACGAACTTCACGGTTACGGCCTTCGGTCAGAGTAACGTTGTACCACTGGTTGATCCCTTCGCCGCCGCTGAACTTGATGGTTTTAAAGGCTGCCGGACCATCTTCCAGCTGCACGCCACGACTCAAATCACGCAGTTTCGCGTCGTCAACCTGACCAAATACGCGCACGGCGTATTCACGTTCAACTTCACGGCTTGGATGCATTAAACGGTTTGCCAGTTCACCGTCGGTAGTGAACAGCAGCAGACCACAGGTGTTAACGTCCAGACGACCTACGGCAATCCAGCGTGCGCCACGCAGTTTTGGCAGACGGTCAAACACCGTTGGACGTCCTTCCGGATCGTTACGGGTACACAACTCACCTTCCGGTTTGTAATAGGCCAGAACGCGACAAATTTGTTCAGCGGACTCACGTACCGAAATCAGGTGACCATCGATACGGATTTTCAGTCCAGGGGTAATTTCAACGCGATCGCCGAGTTTAGCAATTTTGCCATCAACACTCACACGACCGGCTTCAATAATAGATTCGATTTCACGGCGAGAACCGTGGCCGGCACGCGCCAGCACTTTCTGTAGCTTTTCGCTCATAGAGCTTCCTTTTGGTGTCGCCTTCCCAGGCGTCTGATATGCTTTTGTGCAACAGTGAGTCAGAATTTACATCTGACTCACTGATAGTAAAGTCTGTTTGAACTCTTCAGGCCTTAAGTAAACGACTCGACGTTTATCGGCCTGGCTTTGAGGCGCAACATACTACACTATCTTTATGGTTAAAGCTTGTTTCGATTAACATCAGCTTAATTACCAGCCACCACCGCCTCCGCCACCCGCCCCGCCGCCAGCACCACCACCGGAATAACTTCGCCCCAACAAACTGGTATTGGCCCCCAGACTCAGGTGCATCTGCAATGAGAATAAAACGCCACTACGGGCAATTTCCGGGGCGCGAACAGCCGCTGTGAGTGATGGGGTGATACGTGCTGCCCATTCTCTGCCAAGGTTTGCCGAGACCGCCCAACCTAACAACGCGTAATCCAGTTTCCGTGTTTCCCCTTTCCGCCGCCGCCCACTGTGTGTTGCTGCCTCTTTACCCGCAAGATAGTTAACGATAGCTTCACCGTGGGCATAACGTTGCTGCCCAGTTTGGGTAAACTTTGGCAGAAAAATATACCCTATGCCAGTGAGATAACCGGTCAGGAAAACAGCGCTAAAATAACCCGCTGGCATATACCAGTAAAAGAATACATCTCCGACATTGATATAGAGAGAGTAAAAGGCCACGCCTGAACAAATCAGCGGTAAAAACAAAGTGATGATTACACGATTAACGCAAGGCTTGTCATCATCGCGGGCAAACAAAAGCTCAAGGGAACAAAATAAAAAAGGAAGAAGCCAGCAGATCATAATAAACATATCGCCAACCAGACTCATTCCTGCCCAACCTACGGGACTCAGGTTACCATAGAGAATGACCGCCAATATCGCCATTCCGCCCCATTGCAAAAACGTATCAGGCCGGTAAAACGAAGACTTTTTACGCGGCAGATAAAATTTCTGCATCCGTAAAAATGCCCTGCGTAAGACTCTGTTGCGTCTCCCCGTAAGAACGACCTTATCGCCTTTACGAAATAACGCTTCCAGTAATAACTGCTCTGCGGGCAGTAATACCGCATTATTTCTGGTCGCGCCTTCATTAACACGAATCAGGATTTGCTGGTTCTTATCATACTGATCTTCCAGATGAATTTTTCCTTTCACAATCAGATTTACGATATCGGCACAAAAACCTTTATCGTCGTAAACCAGTTTCGCATCGAGACGTAACATGCCGGGCGTGTAATCTGGCGGAATGACATCGGTTTCAATCACATCTACCGGCGTAAATTGTGGCCTGCGCTTCCAGAGATATAACCAGCCACACGCCAGGAACAGACACGGAAACCAAATTAACAACGATGACGTAGAGGGTAAAAGAAGATGGCTGAAAATATTCGTCGTTTGTGGTGCCGGGGCATTACCAAGTAAAGCGTGAGGCCAGCGGTAGAGGACCGTGAAGTCTTCACGATAAAACGGATCGCGGGATTCAATTCTTCCGTCCTCAAGGATGCGGCCATTTCGATATGTGTCGCCCTCTTCTCCAGTAAAGAGATCGATTTCGCTAAATGGATTACCCGCGATATCAGGGAACTTGAGTGAAAATCGGGTCTTATAGATTTCAAACGGCCACTTGTTACCGGTCACGTTCCAGATTAACAGATCAGAATCTCCCTCACGCAGGAAAGCATTTTTAACCTGATAATGAATTTGATAATGATAGTCGCCTTGAGGCAAGAAACGTTGTTTATCGCCCACGACAATACTCATTAACCCGATATGCCAGTCAAGATGCCAGGGTTCAGGAATACCATCACGGGTGACGCCAACAATATGATAGTTCAGCAGTGCAGCGTCCCCATCAGGCTGCATCCAGAGTCGTGGTAAATCACGATAAAATCCGTGCTTAATCTGCTGATTTCGCGCCTGAAAATGAATATTTTCTTTGATGTCGAGCACCCCATCCGGTTGCAGAGTGGCTTCAACATCAAAGAGCGAGATCCCTTCTTCATAAAAAGGGATCTCCGTGTTTTTCGGATAACTCAACGAAGAGAAAAAAAGCCCAACTATCAACAGCAAAATGCAGCGATATATCCCTGCCATAGTCTTCCATCCGTGGAACGCAATTTGTTATAAGAAAGGCTTCACATCACCTACGCCTTCACGCACCACGACCGGCGTATCATCAGTAAGATCAATAACCGTTGTTGGTTTCTGCCCGAGATAGCCGCCGTGAATAATCAAGTCCACCTGTTTTTCCAGACGGTCTTTAATTTCTTCCGGATCGGATTCGGTAAATTCGCTGCCTGGCAGCATTAGCGAAGTGGAAAGCATCGGTTCGCCCAGTGCTTCAAGCAACGCCTGCGCAATCGGGTTAGAAGGCACACGCATACCGATGGTTTTGCGTTTTTCCTGCAACAGACGGCGTGGCACCTCCTTCGTCCCTTTCAGGATGAAGGTGTAGTTGCCCGGCGTGTTGTTTTTCATCAAACGAAACGCAACGTTATCCACGAATGAATAGGTCGAGAGCTCAGAAAGATCGCGACACATCAGGGTAAAGTTGTGACCGTCCGGCAGCTGGCGAATTCGACAAATACGCTCCATGGCGTTTTTATCTTCAATTTTACAGCCGAGCGCATAGCCGGAATCGGTTGGATAAACAATCACCCCGCCTTTACGCACGATCTCCACCGCTTGGTTGATCAGACGTTGCTGCGGGTTATCAGGATGAATATAAAAAAACTGGCTCATAATTCCCTCTCTGTGGTGTTCTGCGGCTGTTCCCATAGCTGCCAGACGCCTTCAACGCCTGCAGGCAGCCAGAGTTTACGACCCAGTTCAATCCACGGGCACGGCTGATGAAAATCAGATCCTTGTGATGCCCATAAATGATGCTGACGCGCAAGTGTCGCCAGCTGGGTGCGTTCATTGGGCGATTGCTGGCACTGCGCGACTTCCATCGCGTCGCCGTGGTGTTCAGCAAAATGCGCAACCAATCTTTTCAGCCATTTAGCACTAAGATTGTACCGCCCAGGATGAGCTAGCACCGCCTTACCGCCAGAATGATGAATGACATCAATAGCTTGTTCTATTGTACACCACTGTGGCGGAACGTATCCGGTTTTCCCGCGCGCCAGATATTTTTTAAAGACATCCGCCATTGAACTGGCTTTGCCGCACTCCACAAGGAAACGAGCAAAATGACCGCGCGTCACCGCACCGCCCTGCGCCAGTCGTTGCGCGCCTTCCAGCGCACCTGGTATCTGCGCTTTTTCAAGTCTTTCGGCAATCAGCTGCGCCCGCTGATTGCGCCGTTCTGTCTGCTGCGCGAGGAACTCACACATTAGCGGATGAGTAATATCAATATTCAGCCCGACAATATGAATTTCATGATTTTCCCAGACCGTGGAGATTTCCACGCCGGGAATAAGATTCAGCGCCAGTCCCGAACGTGAAATTTCCTCTCTTGCTGGTGAGATTGCAGCTGTGGTGTCATGGTCGGTGATCGCCAGGGTGCCGACGCGCATCTCGACTGCACGGTGCACCAATGCTTCTGGCGTCAGGCAGCCATCGGAAGCTGTGGTATGGCTGTGCAGGTCGTAAATCACTGCGTAATTCGTGTCGCTCAAGGCGCACTCCCGTTCTGGATAATGTTTTTTGCGCCGACATCATAACGGTTCTGGCAAATATTCTGAAATGAGCTGTTGACAATTAATCATCGAACTAGTTAACTAGTACGCAAGTTCACGTAAAAAGGGTATCGACAATGAAAGCAATTTTCGTACTGAAAGGTTGGTGGCGCACTTCCTGAAACGGGCAGTGTATTCACCATGCGTAAAGCAATCAGATACCCAGCCCGCCTGATGAGCGGGCTTTTTTTTGAACAAAATTAGAGAATAACAATGCAAACACAAAAACCGACTCTTGAACTGCTAACCTGCGAAGGCGCTTATCGCGACAACCCGACTGCGCTTTTTCACCAGTTGTGTGGGAATCGTCCAGCAACGCTGCTGCTGGAATCCGCAGATATCGACAGCAAAGATGATTTAAAAAGCCTGCTGCTGGTAGACAGTGCGCTGCGCATTACAGCATTAGGTGACACTGTCACAATTCAGGCACTTTCCGGCAACGGCGAAGCCCTGTTGGCACTACTGGATAACGCCCTGCCTGCGGGTGTGGAAAATGAACAATCACCAAACTGCCGTGTGCTGCGCTTCCCCCCTGTCAGTCCACTGCTGGATGAAGACGCCCGCTTATGCTCCCTTTCGGTTTTTGACGCTTTCCGCTTATTGCAGAATCTGTTGAATGTACCGAAGGAAGAACGAGAAGCAATGTTCTTCGGCGGCCTGTTCTCTTATGACCTTGTGGCGGGGTTTGAAGATTTACCGCAACTGGCAGCGGAAAATAACTGCCCTGATTTCTGTTTTTATCTCGCTGAAACGCTGATGGTGATTGACCATCAGAAAAAAAGCACCCGCATTCAGGCCAGTCTTTTTGCTCCGAATGAAGAAGAAAAACAACGTCTCACTGCTCGCCTGAACGATCTTCGCCAGCAGCTGACCGAAACCGCGCCACCGCTGCCGGTGGTTTCCGTGCCGCATATGCATTGTGAATGTAACCAGAGCGATGAAGAGTTCGGTGGCGTAGTGCGTTTGTTGCAAAAAGCGATTCGCGCCGGAGAAATTTTCCAGGTGGTGCCATCTCGCCGTTTCTCTCTGCCCTGCCCGTCACCGCTGGCGGCCTATTACGTGCTGAAAAAGAGTAATCCCAGCCCGTATATGTTTTTTATGCAGGATAATGATTTCACCCTGTTTGGCGCGTCGCCGGAGAGCTCGCTCAAGTATGACGCCACCAGCCGCCAGATTGAGATCTACCCGATTGCCGGAACACGTCCACGCGGTCGTCGTGCCGATGGTTCGCTGGACAGAGACCTCGACAGCCGCATCGAACTGGAAATGCGTACCGATCATAAAGAGCTTTCTGAACATCTGATGCTGGTGGATCTCGCCCGTAATGATCTGGCACGCATTTGCACCCCCGGCAGCCGCTACGTCGCCGATCTCACCAAAGTTGACCGTTACTCTTACGTGATGCACCTGGTCTCCCGCGTGGTCGGTGAGCTGCGCCACGATCTCGACGCCCTGCACGCTTACCGCGCCTGTATGAATATGGGGACGTTAAGCGGTGCACCGAAAGTACGCGCTATGCAGTTAATTGCCGAGGCGGAAGGTCGTCGCCGCGGCAGCTACGGCGGCGCGGTAGGTTATTTCACCGCGCATGGCGATCTCGACACCTGCATTGTGATCCGCTCGGCACTGGTGGAAAACGGTATCGCCACCGTGCAAGCCGGTGCTGGCGTGGTACTTGATTCTGTTCCGCAGTCGGAAGCCGACGAAACCCGTAATAAAGCCCGCGCTGTACTGCGCGCTATTGCCACCGCGCATCATGCACAGGAGACGTTCTGATGGCTGACATTCTGCTGCTCGATAATATCGACTCTTTTACTTACAACCTGGCAGATCAGTTGCGCAGCAATGGTCATAACGTGGTGATTTACCGCAACCATATTCCGGCGCAGACCTTAATTGAACGCCTGGCGACAATGAGCAATCCGGTGCTGATGCTTTCTCCTGGCCCCGGTGTGCCAAGCGAAGCCGGTTGTATGCCAGAACTCCTCACCCGCCTGCGCGGCAAGCTGCCAATTATTGGCATTTGCCTCGGTCATCAGGCGATTGTCGAAGCTTACGGGGGCTATGTCGGTCAGGCGGGCGAAATTCTTCACGGTAAAGCGTCGAGCATTGAACATGACAGTCAGGCGATGTTTGCCGGATTAACAAACCCATTGCCGGTGGCGCGTTATCACTCGCTGGTTGGCAGTAATATCCCGGCAGGTTTAACCATCAACGCCCATTTTAATGGCATGGTGATGGCGGTGCGTCACGATGCAGATCGCGTTTGCGGTTTCCAGTTCCATCCGGAATCCATTCTTACTACCCAGGGCGCTCGCCTGCTGGAACAAACGCTGGCCTGGGCGCAGCAGAAACTTGAGCCAACCAACACGCTGCAACCGATTCTGGAAAAACTGTATCAGGCACAGACGCTTAGCCAACAAGAAAGTCACCAGCTGTTTTCAGCGGTGGTGCGTGGCGAGCTGAAGCCGGAACAACTGGCGGCGGCGCTGGTGAGCATGAAAATTCGCGGCGAGCACCCGAACGAGATCGCCGGAGCAGCAACCGCGCTACTGGAAAACGCCGCGCCGTTCCCGCGCCCGGATTATCTGTTTGCCGATATCGTCGGTACTGGCGGTGACGGCAGCAACAGCATCAATATTTCTACCGCCAGTGCGTTTGTCGCCGCGGCCTGTGGGCTGAAAGTGGCGAAACACGGTAACCGCAGCGTCTCCAGTAAATCCGGCTCGTCCGATCTGCTGGCGGCGTTCGGTATTAATCTTGATATGAACGCCGATAAATCGCGCCAGGCGCTGGATGAGTTAGGCGTCTGTTTCCTCTTTGCGCCGAAATATCACACCGGATTCCGCCACGCGATGCCGGTTCGCCAGCAACTGAAAACCCGCACCCTGTTCAACGTGTTGGGGCCATTGATTAACCCGGCGCATCCGCCGCTGGCGCTAATTGGTGTTTATAGTCCGGAACTGGTGCTGCCGATTGCCGAAACCTTGCGCGTGCTGGGGTATCAACGCGCTGCGGTAGTGCACAGCGGCGGGATGGATGAAGTTTCATTACACGCGCCGACAATCGTTGCCGAACTGCATGACGGTGAAATTAAGAGCTATCAGCTAACTGCAGAAGATTTTGGCCTGACACCCTACCACCAGGAGCAACTGGCAGGCGGAACACCGGAAGAAAACCGTGACATTTTAACACGCTTGTTACAAGGTAAAGGCGACGCCGCCCATGAAGCAGCCGTCGCGGCGAACGTCGCCATGTTAATGCGCCTGCATGGCCATGAAGATCTGCAAGCCAATGCGCAAACCGTTCTTGAGGTACTGCGCAGTGGTTCCGCTTACGACAGAGTCACCGCACTGGCGGCACGAGGGTAAATGATGCAAACCGTTTTAGCGAAAATCGTCGCAGACAAGGCGATTTGGGTAGAAACCCGCAAAGAGCAGCAACCGCTGGCCAGTTTTCAGAATGAGGTTCAGCCGAGCACGCGACATTTTTATGATGCACTTCAGGGTGCACGCACGGCGTTTATTCTGGAGTGTAAAAAAGCGTCGCCGTCAAAAGGCGTGATCCGTGATGATTTCGATCCGGCACGCATTGCCGCCATTTATAAACATTACGCTTCGGCAATTTCGGTGCTGACTGATGAGAAATATTTTCAGGGGAGCTTTGATTTCCTCTCCATCGTCAGCCAAATCGCCCCGCAGCCGATTTTATGTAAAGACTTTATTATCGACCCTTACCAGATCTATCTGGCGCGCTATTACCAGGCCGATGCCTGCTTATTAATGCTTTCAGTACTGGATGACGAACAATACCGCCAGCTTGCCGCCGTCGCCCACAGTCTGGAGATGGGCGTGCTGACCGAAGCCAGTAATGAAGAGGAACTGGAGCGCGCCATTGCATTGGGGGCAAAGGTCGTTGGCATCAACAACCGCGATCTGCGCGATTTGTCGATTGATCTCAACCGTACCCGCGAGCTTGCGCCGAAACTGGGGCACAACGTGACGGTAATCAGCGAATCCGGCATCAATACTTACGCTCAGGTGCGCGAGTTAAGCCACTTCGCTAACGGCTTTTTAATTGGCTCGGCGTTGATGGCCCATGACGATTTGAACGCCGCCGTGCGCCGAGTGTTGCTGGGTGAGAATAAAGTATGTGGCCTGACGCGTGGGCAAGATGCTAAAGCAGCTTATGACGCGGGCGCGATTTACGGTGGGTTGATTTTTGTTGCGACATCACCGCGTTGCGTCAACGTTGAACAGGCGCAGGAAGTGATGGCTGCGGCACCGTTGCAGTATGTTGGCGTGTTCCGCAATCACGATATTGCCGATGTGGTGGACAAAGCTAAGGTGTTATCGCTGGCGGCAGTGCAACTGCATGGTAATGAAGATCAGCTGTATATCGATACGCTGCGTGAAGCTCTGCCAGCACACGTTGCCATCTGGAAAGCATTAAGCGTCGGTGAAACCCTGCCCGCCCGCGAGCTTCAGCACGTTGATAAATATGTTTTAGACAACGGCCAGGGTGGAAGCGGTCAACGTTTCGACTGGTCACTGTTAAACGGTCAATCGCTTGGCAACGTTCTGCTGGCGGGGGGCTTAGGCGCAGATAACTGCGTGGAAGCGGCACAAACCGGCTGCGCCGGACTTGATTTTAATTCTGCTGTAGAGTCGCAACCGGGCATCAAAGACGCACGTCTTTTGGCCTCGGTTTTCCAGACGCTGCGCGCATATTAAGGAAAGGAACAATGACAACATTACTTAACCCGTATTTTGGTGAGTTTGGCGGCATGTACGTGCCACAAATCCTGATGCCTGCTCTGCGCCAGCTGGAAGAAGCTTTTGTTAGCGCGCAAAAAGATCCTGAATTTCAGGCTCAGTTCAACGACCTGCTGAAAAACTATGCCGGGCGTCCAACCGCACTCACCAAATGCCAGAACATTACGGCTGGCACTAACACCACGCTGTATCTCAAGCGCGAAGATTTGCTGCACGGCGGCGCGCATAAAACCAACCAGGTGCTCGGCCAGGCGTTGCTGGCGAAGCGGATGGGTAAAACGGAAATCATCGCCGAAACCGGAGCCGGTCAGCATGGCGTGGCGTCGGCCCTTGCCAGCGCCCTGCTCGGCCTGAAATGTCGCATTTATATGGGTGCCAAAGACGTTGAACGCCAGTCGCCTAACGTTTTTCGTATGCGTTTAATGGGTGCGGAAGTGATCCCGGTGCATAGCGGTTCCGCGACGCTGAAAGATGCCTGTAATGAGGCGCTACGCGACTGGTCCGGCAGTTATGAAACCGCGCACTATATGCTGGGCACCGCGGCTGGCCCGCATCCTTACCCGACCATTGTGCGTGAGTTTCAGCGAATGATTGGCGAAGAAACGAAAGCGCAGATTCTGGAAAGAGAAGGTCGCCTGCCGGATGCGGTTATCGCCTGTGTTGGCGGCGGTTCGAATGCCATCGGCATGTTTGCTGATTTTATCAACGAAACCGACGTCGGCCTGATTGGTGTCGAACCAGGCGGTCACGGTATCGAAACTGGCGAGCACGGCGCACCGTTAAAACACGGTCGCGTGGGCATCTATTTCGGTATGAAAGCGCCGATGATGCAAACCGAAGACGGACAGATTGAAGAATCTTACTCCATCTCCGCCGGACTGGATTTCCCGTCTGTCGGCCCACAACACGCGTATCTTAACAGCACTGGACGCGCTGATTACGTGTCAATTACCGATGATGAAGCACTGGAAGCCTTCAAAACGCTGTGCCTGCACGAAGGGATTATCCCGGCGCTGGAGTCCTCCCACGCCCTGGCCCATGCGCTGAAAATGATGCACGAAAACCCGGAAAAAGAGCAGCTACTGGTGGTTAACCTTTCCGGTCGCGGCGATAAAGACATCTTCACCGTTCACGATATTTTGAAAGCACGAGGGGAAATCTGATGGAACGCTACGAATCTCTGTTTGCCCAGTTGAAGGAGCGCAAAGAAGGCGCATTCGTTCCTTTCGTCACGCTCGGTGATCCGGGCATTGAGCAGTCGCTGAAAATTATCGACACGCTAATTGAAGCCGGTGCTGACGCGCTGGAGTTAGGTATCCCCTTCTCCGACCCACTGGCGGATGGCCCGACGATTCAAAACGCCACACTGCGTGCCTTTGCGGCAGGTGTGACCCCGGCACAGTGCTTTGAGATGCTGGCACTGATTCGCCAGAAGCACCCGACCATTCCCATCGGCCTTTTGATGTATGCCAACCTGGTGTTTAACAAAGGCATTGATGAGTTTTATGCCCAGTGCGAGAAAGTCGGCGTCGATTCGGTGCTGGTTGCCGATGTGCCAGTGGAAGAGTCCGCTCCCTTCCGCCAGGCCGCGTTGCGTCATAATGTCGCACCTATCTTTATTTGCCCGCCGAATGCCGACGATGATTTGCTGCGCCAGATAGCCTCCTACGGTCGTGGATACACCTATTTATTGTCACGTGCGGGCGTGACCGGCGCAGAAAACCGCGCCGCGTTACCCCTCGATCATCTGGTTGCGAAGCTGAAAGAGTACAACGCTGCACCTCCATTGCAGGGATTTGGTATTTCCGCCCCGGATCAGGTCAAAGCAGCGATTGATGCAGGAGCTGCAGGCGCGATTTCAGGTTCAGCCATTGTTAAAATCATCGAGCAACATATTAATGAGCCAGAGAAAATGCTGGTGGCACTGAAAGTTTTTGTACAACCGATGAAAGCGGCGACGCGCAGTTAATCCCACAGCCGCCAGTTCCGCTGGCGGCATTTTAACTTTCTTTAACGAAGCCGGAAAAATCCTAAATTCATTTATTATTTATCTTTTTACCGTTTCGCTTACCCCTGTCGAACGTCAACTTACGTCATTTTTCCGCCCAACAGTAATATAATCAAACAAATTAATCCCGCAACATAACACCAGTAAAATCAATAATTTTCTCTAAGTCGCTTATTCCTCAGGCAATTGTTAATATATCCAGAATGTTCCTCAAAATATATTTTCCCTCTTTCTTCTCGTTGCGCTTAATTTGACTAATTTTCATTAGCGACTAATTTTAATGAGTGTCGACACACAACACTCATATTAATGAAACAATGCAACGCAACGGGAGAAATAACATGGCCGAACATCGTGGTGGTTCAGGAAATTTCGCCGAAGATCGTGAGAAGGCATCCGACGCAGGCCGTAAAGGCGGTCAGCATAGCGGCGGTAATTTTAAAAATGATCCGCAACGCGCATCTGAAGCGGGTAAAAAAGGCGGTCAACAAAGCGGTGGTAATAAATCAGGAAAATCCTGATTCACCGTTAATTATTAATATCAGCTGATAAAGATAATTGCATCTGCGGGCCGTATGGCTCGCAGTGATTTCACTGGAGAAAAATATGAATATGAAGACCATTGAAGATGTATTACTCACCTGCTTTCAGATACCTACAGCGCAGAAAAACAATTAACCCGTGCACTGGCAAAACTCGCTAGAGCAACATCAAGCGAAAAATTAAGTCAGGCTTTTCATGCGCACCTCGAGGAAACTCATGGACAGATTGAACGAATTGATCAAGTTATGGAATCTGAATCGAACCTGAAAATTAAGCGCATGAAATGTGTGGCAATGGAAGGTCTCATTGAAGAAGCTAATGAGGTCATCGAAAGCACCGAGAAAAACGAAGTGCGTGGTGCCGCACTGATTGCCGCTGCACAGAAAGTCGAGCACTATGAGATCGCCAGTTACGGGACTTTATCGACGCTGGCTGAACAATTAGGTTATCGTAAAGCAGCGAAGCTTCTGAAAGAGACCCTGGAAGAAGAAAAGGCCACCGACATCAAATTGACTGATCTGGCCCTTAATAACGTAAATAAGAAAGCCGAAAATAAAGCCTGAAATATGAACTTTAACTTTTAGTCATTTTATAAAGAGGACATTTTCATGAATCGTATTGAACATTATCATGACTGGTTACGTGACGCCCACGCAATGGAAAAGCAAGCCGAATCTATGCTTGAGTCCATGGCCAGTCGTATAGATAATTATCCTGAACTACGCGCTCGTATTGAACAACATCTTAGTGAAACCAAAAACCAGATTGTTCAACTGGAAACTATTCTTGATCGTAATGACATTTCACGTTCAGTCATTAAAGATTCCATGAGTAAAATGGCTGCACTTGGGCAGTCAATCGGTGGTATATTCCCTTCTGATGAAATAGTCAAAGGCTCTATTAGCGGATATGTCTTCGAGCAATTTGAAATCGCCTGTTATACCTCACTCTTAGCAGCAGCAAAAAATGCCGGTGATACAGCCTCAATTCCGATTATCGAAGCGATTTTAAATGATGAAAAGCACATGGCCGACTGGCTAATTCAGCATATTCCGCAAACAACTGAGAAATTCTTAATTCGCTCTGAAACTGATGGCGTAGAAGCGAAGAAATAATACCCTTTATACCATGTCCTTATTGACCCCGTAATTACGGGGTCATTTTTGTGCGGAATTAAAAACGATATCCTGCTGAGAACATAAACACCCACGGATCGAGGCGTACGCTATCGTGTTGCTGTGCACCGCCCAGTTTATAATTGGCAGTGGTATCAATATCCATGTACCAGACTGACATGTTAACCAACCAGTCACGGTTAATCAGATAATCAACCCCCACCTGCCCGGCAGCTCCCCAGGAATCTTTCAGACTGAGATCGGAAAGCCCCGTCTCTTTGCCATGATCGTTAAATCCATTATCAAAGAAGGTGGTGTAGTTAATACCTGCCCCAACGTAAGGACGGAATTTGCTGCTGGCATCACCAAAATACCACTGCGCCATCAGTGTTGGCGGCAGATGATGAACGGTTGCAATATCGCCGGTCGCCCGGGTGCCGATTTTATGGCGGAACGGCGTCGCTGCCAGCAATTCCACACCAATGTTATCGGTCGCCATATAAGTAAACGTCAGGCCCAGTTGCGTATTATTGGTCACGCTGAATCCACCCAGACTTCCTAACGTACCACCAGCACCTTCTGTTGGACGTACGGTTGCAGAACCTGCACGCATAAAAAATTCGCCTGCTTCATGCGCAAAGGCACTGCCAGAGAGAAGAGTTGTTACTGCCAAAGCCGCCACTGTTAACTTTTTCATATCCGCTCCGTCGTTATGGTTATAAAAACGTGACGAATATACCTACATTGGAGTAACAAATGATCCTACATAGATCACATTACATATGATAATTCACCATTTATTGATCTGGATTAATTTAGAAGTTGCATTGAGAATCCTGGTTAATGTGATTTAAATCAATTTTTAAATATTTTCGCTACGCAAATATTAACTCGATCGCCACTTGCCGCGATTTGCCCACGTCTGAAGGCCAGCAATTACCTCCGCTTTACAAAGATATGCTTTTCCATACAAGACCTGATGCTGCCACCCGAGGCTTAACCAGGGTACAATTGCTCGCTAATTAACACCTGCATAAAACTCAAGGAGAGTGCATGTCTATCACGGCGCAGTCCGTATACCGTGACACCGGAAATTTCTTCCGTAATCAATTTATGACCATTCTGTTGGTATCGTTGCTATGTGCGTTTATCACAGTGGTGTTAGGGCATGTTTTCTCACCCAGTGATGCACAGCTTGCGCAGCTCAATGACGGCGTGCCCGTTAGCGGCAGTAGTGGGTTGTTCGACCTGGTTCAGAATATGTCACCGGAACAGCAACAAATTTTGCTGCAGGCTTCAGCGGCGTCCACTTTTTCAGGATTAATCGGTAACGCCATTCTCGCCGGAGGCGTAATATTAATTATCCAGCTGGTGTCTGCGGGTCAGAGAGTCAGTGCGCTGCGAGCTATTGGTGCCAGTGCGCCGATATTGCCAAAGTTATTTATTCTGATTTTTCTGACTACCCTTTTAGTACAGATTGGCATCATGCTGGTGGTCGTTCCGGGAATTATCATGGCCATTTTACTGGCCCTGGCACCGGTGATGTTGGTACAGGACAAAATGGGCGTTTTTGCCTCGATGCGTAGCAGTATGCGGCTGACTTGGGCGAATATGCGTCTGGTGGCACCCGCAGTGCTGAGCTGGTTGCTGGCAAAGACACTGTTGCTGCTTTTTGCCTCTTCTTTTGCCGCATTAACCCCGGAAATTGGTGCCGTACTGGCGAACACCTTGAGCAACCTGATTTCAGCCGTACTGCTCATCTATCTGTTCCGCCTGTATATGTTGATTCGCCAATAACCTTAAGCATTTGATTACGGAATCGTAAAATGAAGCAGTTTCTTGATTTTTTACCGCTGGTTGTCTTTTTCGCGTTTTACAAGATTTATGACATCTATGCGGCTACTGCGGCGCTGATCGTCGCCACGGCGATTGTGCTTATATATGGCTGGGTTCGCTTTCGTAAGGTTGAGAAGATGGCCCTGATCACTTTTGTTCTGGTGGTCGTCTTCGGTGGCTTGACCCTGTTCTTCCACAATGATGAGTTTATTAAATGGAAGGTTACTGTCATTTATGCCCTGTTTGCGGGTGCCCTGTTAGTCAGCCAATGGGTGATGAAAAAGCCGCTAATTCAGCGGATGCTGGGTAAAGAACTCACGCTGCCGCAACCGGTATGGTCGAAGCTGAATCTGGCCTGGGCTGTTTTCTTTATCCTTTGCGGTCTGGCAAACATCTACATCGCATTCTGGCTGCCGCAAAATATTTGGGTCAACTTTAAAGTCTTTGGCCTGACCGCCCTTACCTTAATCTTCACATTGTTAAGCGGTATCTATATCTACCGCCACATGCCGCAGGAAGATAAATCCTAACCAGACTGCCAGTCCTTCGGGGCTGGCGCTGTATCTCCTCTGTTCTCCTCAGGAAAATCATAGTAGCATCGCGCCTGTGATTTTCCTTTTAAGTCGGTTTTACCATGTCTACAACACATAACGTCCCTCAGGGCGATCTTGTTTTACGTACTTTAGCCATGCCCGCCGATACCAATGCCAATGGTGACATCTTTGGTGGTTGGTTAATGTCACAAATGGATATTGGCGGCGCTATTCTGGCGAAAGAAATTGCCCACGGTCGCGTAGTGACCGTGCGGGTTGAAGGAATGACTTTCTTACGACCGGTTGCGGTCGGCGATGTGGTGTGCTGCTATGCACGCTGTGTCCAGAAAGGGACGACATCGGTTAGCATTAATATTGAAGTGTGGGTGAAAAAAGTCGCGTCTGAACCCATCGGGCAACGCTATAAAGCGACAGAAGCATTATTTAAGTATGTCGCGGTTGATCCTGAAGGAAAACCTCGCGCCTTACCTGTTGAGTAATAATCAAAAGCCTCCGGTCGGAGGCTTTTGACTTTCTGCTTACTGAATTTCGGTGGTGCCGTTAATTTTAAACAGGATGTTCACCACAATCCCACTGCCTGGCTTACCCGGCTCATAACGCCATCTGCGCATCGCATTTTTCACCTCACGCTCAAACATGTTCGCAGGCTTGGCTGAGAGGATTTGTACGTTATCCACGCGACCATCCGGCGTGACATCAAATTTAACTTTAACCTGCCCTTCAATGCGCAATGCCTGTGCTCGTGCCGGATACTGCGGCTGATTGCGGCTTAATGCGCGTGGTCCTGAAGCCACACTGGTAACCGGCTTGCTGGTTGCAGCCGTTGCCGTACTTGATGTAGGGCGCGCGGGTGCAGTATTTTCAAACGGTGATGCCGGACGCGACTCTACGGGTTTGACATCGCGTTTTGGCTGCTCCTGTACCTTTTTCACCGGCTTCGGTTTTGGCTTAGGTTTCGGCTTCGGCTTTTCAATGACCACCGGTGCTTCTTTTGGCGGTTCGGGGATCGGCTCAGGTTCCGGTTCTGGCTCTACCACCGGCTCCGGTGGCGGCTGAACGGCTTGTGGCGGTTCGAGATCCGCAGGCGCAACCATCGTGACAGAAATTGGCTGCGCAGGCGCAGGTAGTTCAATAACCTGATGTACCGAGGTATAGAGCAGACCCGCCACAACAGCACCATGAATGCAGACCGAAAGTAACGTCGGCCAGGGGAAGCGGCGAGGTAAATCAAGGGTCATTGAAGTCATAATCATTTCAGTAGAAAAACCAGGCCTCGATTTTAAATGCAAATAGCAATCATATTCAATAAGGCAAGACGATCAGGATCAGTGAAAATGTCATTTTTGGCGTAATTGACCTTACTTTTTAAATGGTCTTAACAAAGACATCATCTTTCCGTTGCAGATCTTCGCCCTTTCAAATAACGTACTTTACAACTTTCCCGAACAAGGAGTTGTGCCCGTGTTGTATGTTATTTACGCTCAAGACAAAGCTGATAGCCTCGAAAAACGCCTTTCCGTTCGTCCGGCACATTTAGCACGTTTACAGTTACTGCATGATGAAGGTCGATTGTTGACCGCCGGTCCAATGCCAGCAGTAGACAGTAACGATCCAGGGGCTGCGGGATTTACTGGCTCAACCGTTATTGCTGAATTTGAATTGCTGGAAGCAGCTCAGGCCTGGGCCGATGCTGACCCGTACGTAGCGGCAGGAGTCTATGAACACGTTTCAGTGAAACCATTTAAGAAAGTGTTCTGAATAGAAATTCAATATTTAAGGGCACGGTTTTAGCAACCGTGTTCTTGTTTGGCCTTTCCTTATAGGTCAGTCATTGCATTTACCACCACAAGCAGATAATAACTTTATCTGTATTTCTTTATATGATGTGAGCATATTCAGGAAAAATGCCCTTTCCTGACGCAGAGTTGCTCACTCAAAACCTTTGATTACTGCGGATAAAGTCATCTACTATTGTTTAACACATTCACGCGCTGCATGTATGTTCAGAAAATGTGCACGCTAAGATAATTAAACAAAATTGTGGTTACAGAGGTATCAGTGAGTCACTGGGCTACATTCAAACAAACAGCAACTAATTTATGGGTGACCCTACGGCACGACATTCTCGCGCTGGCCGTCTTTTTAAATGGATTGCTTATTTTTAAAACAATCTATGGTATGTCGGTCAATTTGCTAGATATTTTCCATATCAAAGCATTTTCAGAGTTGGATCTCTCCTTGCTGGCAAACGCCCCACTCTTTATGCTCGGCGTCTTTCTTGTCCTGAACTCCATTGGCTTACTGTTCCGGGCAAAGCTCGCATGGGCAATCAGTATCATTTTGTTGTTGATAGCGCTAATTTACACCCTGCATTTTTATCCCTGGCTGAAATTTAGTATTGGATTTTGCATTTTTACGCTGGTGTTTTTGCTGATACTGCGCAAAGACTTCTCCCACAGTAGCGCCGCAGCCGGGACAATTTTCGCATTTATTAGTTTCACGACGTTACTGTTTTACTCCACCTACGGTGCGCTTTATTTAAGCGAAGGTTTTAATCCGCGAATAGAAAGTTTGATGACCGCGTTCTATTTTTCGATAGAAACCATGTCAACCGTCGGCTATGGCGATATTGTCCCTGTTTCTGAATCAGCACGATTGTTCACTATTTCGGTCATTATTTCCGGCATTACCGTTTTTGCCACATCTATGACCTCAATTTTTGGTCCGCTTATCCGCGGGGGATTCAACAAACTTGTAAAAGGAAACAATCATACAATGCATCGTAAAGATCATTTTATTGTTTGCGGACATTCGATTCTCGCCATCAATACGATCCTGCAACTGAATCAACGCGGACAAAACGTAACGGTTATCAGCAACTTGCCTGAAGATGATATCAAGCAACTTGAGCAACGCTTAGGCGATAACGCTGATGTTATCCCCGGTGACAGTAATGACAGTTCAGTATTAAAGAAAGCAGGAATTGATCGATGCCGGGCCATTCTGGCGCTGAGTGATAACGATGCAGATAACGCGTTTGTTGTACTCTCGGCAAAAGATATGAGCAGTGATGTCAAAACAGTTCTCGCCGTCAGTGATAGCAAAAACCTGAATAAGATTAAGATGGTACATCCGGATATCATTCTCTCGCCGCAACTGTTTGGCAGCGAAATTCTGGCGCGAGTTTTAAATGGTGAAGAGATTAATAATGATATGCTCGTTTCAATGTTGTTGAACTCCGGTCATGGCATTTTCAGCGATAACGATGAACAAGAAACGAAAGCTGACAGTAAAGAATCGGCGCAAAAATAGAGTTTAAAGAGGGAAGAGTAAACTTATTGGGCACCGCAATGGTGCCCAGTACATTTAGATATTGTAGATCGCAAACAATAACGAGTTACGCTGTTTGTTTAGAATGCACTTCCTGATGCTGTGGATACGCATATTTCGGCGCGACTGCCCCTCAAGCCAACGCGATTTACGTCGGCTAGCCTGACGCTGCATGCGCCAGCGCCCCACTTCCGTTCTACTCCGCTTCATGTTAACTACTCTATGCAATAACAGAATGGTCATTATACCCCCGCCCCCGACGCTGACCAGTGCTTTTCCCGCGTTTTTATTTGCCAGATGAATCCATATGCGTAAACTCATAACAATGCGCTTTCAAAAGGATTTCTAATCTATGACAACCGTTTATACGTTGGTGAGTTGGTTGGCCATTCTGGGATACTGGTTGCTCATTGCAGGCGTAACTTTACGCATTCTAATGAAACGACGCGCAGTTCCCTCCGCGATGGCCTGGCTGTTGATTATTTACATTCTGCCGTTAGTCGGAATTATTGCCTATCTTGCCGTTGGCGAGCTCCATTTAGGCAAACGCCGCGCTGAGCGCGCCAGAGCGATGTGGCCTTCCACCGCAAAATGGCTTAACGACCTTAAAGCCTGTAAGCATATCTTCGCCGAAGAAAATAGCAGTGTCGCTGCGCCATTATTCAAGCTTTGCGAGCGTCGTCAGGGGATCGCTGGGGTCAAAGGGAATCAGCTGCAACTGATGACCGAGTCAGATGATGTGATGCAGGCGTTAATCCGCGACATCCAGCTCGCTCGCCATAATATTGAGATGGTGTTTTATATCTGGCAGCCCGGCGGCATGGCGGACCAGGTGGCTGAATCATTAATGGCGGCTGCGCGACGCGGCATTCATTGCCGATTGATGCTCGACTCCGCCGGGAGTGTGGCTTTTTTCCGCAGCCCGTGGCCCGAGCTAATGCGTAATGCCGGTATTGAAGTTGTCGAAGCCTTAAAGGTCAATCTGATGCGTGTGTTTTTACGCCGTATGGACCTGCGCCAACATCGCAAGATGATCATGATCGATAATTACATCGCGTACACCGGCAGCATGAATATGGTCGACCCTCGCTACTTCAAACAAGATGCGGGCGTAGGGCAATGGATTGATCTGATGGCGCGTATGGAAGGTCCCATCGCTACCGCGATGGGGATTATTTATTCCTGCGACTGGGAGATTGAAACCGGAAAACGTATTCTGCCGCCACCACCAGATGTCAATATTATGCCGTTTGAGCAGGCCAGCGGTCACACCATTCACACAATTGCTTCTGGCCCCGGCTTTCCGGAAGATCTCATTCACCAGGCATTATTGACTGCTGCTTATTCGGCGCGTGAATATTTGATCATGACAACGCCCTACTTTGTGCCCAGCGATGATTTACTTCATGCGATTTGCACGGCGGCGCAGCGCGGGGTGGATGTCAGTATTATCCTTCCGCGAAAAAATGACTCGATGCTGGTCGGCTGGGCCAGTCGCGCATTCTTTACGGAACTGCTGGCTGCTGGGGTTAAAATTTATCAGTTTGAAGGCGGGTTACTGCATACCAAGAGCGTGCTGGTCGATGGTGAACTAAGTCTGGTTGGCACCGTTAACCTTGATATGCGGAGTCTGTGGCTAAATTTCGAGATTACCCTGGCAATCGACGATAAAGGTTTTGGTGCAGACCTTGCCGCCGTTCAGGACGATTATATTTCGCGTTCACGTCTGCTCGATGCCCGTTTATGGCTAAAACGTCCATTATGGCAACGTGTCGCCGAGCGACTGTTTTACTTCTTCAGCCCGTTGCTGTAAAACGTCGCCAACAGAGGTTAAACAGGTAGTGACTATGGATATGGATCTAAACAATCGCCTGACTGAAGATGAAACGCTTGAGCAGGCCTACGATATTTTTCTCGAACTGGCTGCCGACAATCTCGATCCAGCTGATGTTCTGCTGTTCAATCTTCAGTTTGAAGAGCGCGGCGGCGCGGAGTTATTCGATCCGGCGGAAGACTGGCAGGAACATGTTGATTTCGATTTGAACCCGGACTTTTTTGCCGAAGTGGTGATTGGTCTGGCGGACAGTGAAGATGGTGAAATCAACGATGTTTTCGCGCGCATTCTGTTATGCCGCGAAAAAGATCACAAACTTTGCCATATCATCTGGCGGGAATAAATAATCGCTTTTGGCGTGAATAAGGGCTGACAACTGTCAGCCCTTATTGCTTTTAAAGCGGATCGACTTTCAGGCAAGAAACGGCGTGTCTGAAACTCCCTTCCAGCACAGGACGTGTTTTGGCGCACTCCGGACCGGCAATCGGACAACGGGTACGGAAAACACAACCGGAAGGCGGGTTGATCGGCGACGGTAATTCCCCTTCCAGTAACTGGATGGTTTTGTTCTTCTCCAGATCCGGATCAGGTATGGGGACTGCCGACATCAATGCCCTGGTGTAAGGATGTAGCGGATTGTGGTAGACCTCATCATAGGTCCCCAGTTCTACCGCATGGCCGAGATACATCACCAGCACACGATCGGAAATGTGTTTTACCACGGCCAGGTCGTGAGCGATAAAAATTAACGACAATCCCATCTCACGTTGCAACTGCTGGAGCAGGTTGACCACCTGCGCCTGAATTGACACGTCCAGCGCCGACACCGGCTCATCACAGATAATCAGCTTCGGTTCAAGAATAAGAGCACGAGCAATCCCGATACGCTGGCACTGCCCACCGGAGAACTCATGCGGATAGCGGTTAATCAGATTAGGCAACAAACCGACTTTCAGCATCATCGCCTTCACGCGCTCGCGAACTTCCTGGCGTGACATTTTCGGATGATAAGTACGCAGTGGTTCAGCGATGATCTCGCCGATGGTCATACGCGGGTTAAGCGATGCCAACGGATCCTGGAAAATCATCTGAATATCACTGCGAACGGCACGCCATTCATCGGGCTTCATGCCCAGCAACTCTTTACCTAACCAGGCAACATGACCGTCGGTCGCCTTGACCAAACCGATGATGGCGCGAGCAAAGGTGGACTTACCGCATCCCGATTCCCCTACCACACCTAATGTTTCCCCTTCATACAGGCGAAGAGTGACACCATCTACGGCTTTGAGCGTTTTCGGAGGTTGCCAGAACCACTGTTTGCCATCTTTGATTTCAAAGTGCACTTTCAGATCGGCGATTTCGAGGAGGACTTTTCTTCCTTCGGTTACAGCATTCATAACAGTTCCTCCACCGGTTTAAAGCAAGCACGCAGACGGCCAGGCGTAAACTCTTCCAGCGGCGGTGCGCTACTACAAATTTCCATCGCATGCGGACAACGTGGCTGGAACGGGCAACCTTTCGGTAATCGCAGCAGGTTTGGCGGATTACCAGGGATGGTCAACATTGTTTCACCTTCCGCATCGAGACGCGGCACCGCGTTGAGCAAACCGATAGAATAAGGATGAACGGGTTGATAAAAGACATCGCGCGCGTTGCCATATTCCATCGTGCGCCCGGCGTACATTACCAGCACTTTGTCGCAGATCCCCGCCACCACGCCAAGATCGTGGGTAATCATAATGATGGCGGTATTAAATTCCCGCTTCAGTTCATTCAATAGCGTCATGATCTGCGCCTGTACGGTGACGTCCAGCGCAGTAGTGGGTTCATCCGCAATCAGCAGCTTAGGTCGACATAGCAATGCCATCGCAATCATAACTCGCTGACGCATGCCACCAGAAAATTCGTGCGGGTACATTTTCATGCGTTTACGCGCTTCCGGCATTTTTACCGCATCGAGCATCCGCACCGACTCTTCAAACGCCTCAGCTTTGCTCATGTTCTTATGCAGCATCAGCACTTCCATCAACTGCTCACCGACGCGCATATAGGGATTCAACGAAGTCATTGGGTCCTGAAAAATCATTGAGATTTGTTCAGCGCGCAGTCTATTGAGTTCACGCTCTGGCAAATTGAGGATTTCACGCCCATTGAAGGTTGCCGATCCGCCAATACGTCCGTTGGCAGCCAGCAGGCCCATCAACGCAAATGCAGTTTGCGATTTACCCGAACCAGACTCACCTACAATGCCCAGCGTTTCTCCGGCACGTAGGGAAAAATTCAAATCATTGACCGCCGTGACGTCGCCGTCCGGGGTACTAAAGGTGACACGCAAATCTTTCACGTTCAGCAGTGCGTCAGCCTGTTGTTGTGCGAGCGGCACAGTTGCAGTTTCAATTACGCTCATGGCTGCACTCCTTAACGATCTTTCGGGTCGAGGGCATCACGCAAGCCATCGCCTATAAAGTTGAAACAAAATAGCGTCACCACGAGGAATCCCGCTGGGAACAACAGTAACCATGGAGAGACTTCCATCGAGTTCGCGCCATCACTCAGCAATGCGCCCCAGCTGCTTAACGGCTCTTGCGTCCCCAACCCCAGGAAGCTAAGGAAAGATTCAAAGAGGATCATGCTGGGCACCAGAAGTGATGCGTAGACCACCACCACACCGAGTACATTCGGCACAATGTGGCGAATAACAATGCCCGACGTCGATACACCGCCAACTTGTGCCGCCTCAATAAACTCTTTGCGCTTCAGACTCAGGGTTTGCCCACGCACAATACGAGCCATATCCAGCCAGGAAACCATGCCAATCGCCACGAAAATCAGCAGGATGTTTTGACCGAAAAAGGTCACCAGCAAAATGACGAAGAACATGAATGGGAAGGAGTTGAGGATTTCCAGCAGACGCATCATTACCGAATCCACTTTACCGCCCAGATAACCGGAAAGCGAACCATAAAGTGTCCCCACGACCACTGCCACCAGTGCCGCAGCAACACCGACCATGAGTGAGATACGCCCGCCAATCGCAACACGCACAAGCAGGTCGCGACCGGATGAGTCAGTACCAAAGTAGTGACCGGACTCCATATCCGGGGCGCTGGACATCATCGCCCAGTCAGTATCGTCATAGGCAAACTGCGAAAGCATCGGTGCCAGGATTACAAATAACGCGATTAGCACCAGCACTATCAGACTGGCAACCGCCGCACGGTTATGCATAAAACGTCGACGTGCGTCCTGCCACAAGCTGCGCCCTTCGACCTCCAGCTTTTCACTGAAATTTTCCAGCGTCTCGCTGTTTTTCTTACTTAACATCATCGCGAGCTCCAGTATCAGTAACGGATTTTCGGGTCGATAACCGCATATAGCACATCGACAATGGCATTAAACAAAATGGTTAACGCACCAACCAGGATAGTCAGGCTTAACACTAAGGAATAGTCACGGTTCAATGCGCCATTAACGAACAGTTGCCCAATCCCCGGCAAACCATAAATGGTTTCGATGACCATAGAACCGGTAATAATGCCGACAAATGCGGGGCCCATATAGGAGAGCACGGGTAACAGAGCAGGTTTTAATGCGTGGCGTAAAATGATCCGCCGCATAGGTAACCCTTTCGCCCGGGCAGTACGAATAAAGTTGGAGTGTAATACTTCAATCATAGAGCCACGGGTAATACGCGCAATACTGGCGATATAGGCGAGTGACAACGCCACCATTGGCAGTATCATGAATTTAAGCGCACCACCATTCCAGCCACCGCCCGGCAGCCAATGCAAAATGATCGCAAATATCATGACTAATAATGGCGCAACCACAAAACTGGGGATAACAACCCCGGTCATTGCCAGCCCCATCACGGTATAGTCCCATTTGGTGTTTTGTTTTAATGCGGCAATAACGCCAGCACTAACACCCAGTATTACCGCAAGGAAAAATGCTGCGGCTCCCAGTTTGGCAGAAACGGGAAAACTGGATGCAACCAGGTCGTTGACCGAATAATCTTTATATTTAAACGATGGACCGAAATCGCCATGCGCCAGTTGTTTCAGGTAGCTGAAATACTGTGTCATGATCGGATCATTAAGATGATATTTCGCTTCGATATTGGCCATCACTTCTGGCGGTAAAGTACGTTCGCCGGTAAAAGGGCTTCCCGGCGCGAGGCGCATCATGAAGAACGAAATAGTAATAAGAATAAATAGCGTCGGAATCGCTTCCAGACAGCGACGTAGAATAAATTTTAACATTGCCCTACCTTCTGGCCTGTGCCTTCTGTAATGCGATAAAAATCAGACACCGTGGAGCAGTACACGCCTGCCCCACGTATTGCCATTAGTGCTTCACAATGTACATATTCCGGGTGTAGGTATTATCCAGCGGATCTTTGCCGGTATAGCCACCAACCCACGGTTTCACCAGACGCGCATTCACGTAGTAATAAACAGGAACAATGGCCGAATCCTTATCCAGCTGTTGTTCTGCTTTAGTGTACAGAGCTGTGCGCTGCGCCTCGTCAGTCGCTTTCAGCGTTTCCGCCATAATGCTGTCAAAGGCCGGGCTCTTATAATGCGCGGTATTCATTGAGCTGTTCGACAGCATGGTGTTCAGGAAGGAAGTTGGTTCGTTGTAGTCTGCACACCAGCCTGCACGGGCCACATCAAAAGTGCCCTGGTGACGGGTGTCGAGGAACGTTTTCCACTCCTGGTTAACCAGTTTGACGTTTACACCAATGTTTTTCTTCCACAATGAAGAGGCAGCAATCGCCAGCTTTTTATGCAGATCGGAGGTGTTATACAACAGGTTGATGGTCAACGGTTTGTCTGCGGTATAACCCGCTTCAGCCAGCAGTTTTTTCGCTTCTTCGTTACGTTTTTCCTGGCTCCAGCCAAACCATTCCGGCTGAGTCAATTTTGCGCCATCAGTATACGGTGGAGTGTAACCATAGGCGGGCATGTCGCCCTGCGCTTTCACTTTATTAACAATGATATCGCGGTCCATACCCAGTTTCAGTGCGGTACGCACACGTACATCGTTGAATGGCGGTTTCTGGTTGTTAATTTCGTAATAATAAGTGCACAGGTATGGATCAACGTGAACTTCGTCCGGGATCTCTTTTTTCAGCTTCTGGAACAATTCGATCGGCATGTTGTTATACGTCATGTCGATTTCACCACTACGGTAGCGGTTGACATCGGTAACTTCAGAAGCAATAGGCAAATAGGTTACCTGGTTAATAACGGTTTTCGCGTTGTTCCAGTAGGTTGGGCTGCGTTCAAGAACGATTCGTTCGTTTACGACCCAATCTTTTAAGGTATAGGCACCGTTGGTGATGATATTACCAGGCTGGGTCCATTTTTCGCCGAATTTCTCGATAGCGGCTTTTGGCACCGGTGAAGTTGATGGGTGAACAAGTAATTTATAGAAGTACGGAACAGGTTCACTTAAGGTGACTTCTAATGTGTGATCATCAATTGCTTTCACGCCGAGATCGGTAATCGGTTTTTTCCCTTCAAGAATTTCATCAATACCGGCGATATGCCCATATTGCAGATAACTGGCATACGGAGAAGCGGTGTTTGGATCAACAGAACGTTGCCAGCTATACACAAAGTCTTGTGCTGTGACTGGCGTGCCATCAGACCATTTCGCATCTTTACGCAAATGGAAGGTCCAGACTTTCGCGTCTTTATTATCCCAGGATTCAGCGACGCCAGGTGCCGGATGACCGTCAAGATCGCTGACCAGTAAGCCTTCAAACAGGTCTCGGCTGATATTAGACTCCGGAACACCTTCAATTTTATGCGGATCTAATGACTGAACTTCTGAACCATTGTTACGTACCAGCGTTTGTTTTTCCGCCAGTGTGACGCCTGCGGGTACATCAGCTGCCAGCGCGACATTCCCTGCCATTAGTGCAGCCAGAACGCCAGCTGCTACTAAACTTCTCTTGGTGATGTTGGTCATTGTTTTTTGGACTCCCTCATTATAATTACTGGTATTAACCAGCATGTGTAATCCCGGATTGGGACCCTGCACAGGCTCGGAGACTTTCTGCTGTCAGGTTACTTTATCGTTACGGATTGCTATCACCGACTTTATTTATTCTGGTGATTCAGACGATCACCTTATGTCGATTCGTACTGTGTCTCCCCTGTCGAGACACATTATTCTTTCGCGACGCTCTTTAATTGTTAATTATTCTCATTACCAATAAAGAATCGCCTGGCGGTTGCCCGGAAAGTACCAAATGCGCTTCTTAATCGCCAATACATTTTGCAAAATTGTTAAGCAATTCTCTTTTATTGACCGCATCAGAATCTATAGCTTGCATCCATGTCTTAACAAACATCTTTCAATTCAATCAAATAGAGATTGGTTAAGCATGTCTCTCTTTTCTGATTACAGTTCCAGTAGTGAAATGCACAATAATTTAACAATTGATTATTATTTAGCACTTTCCTCTACCAAAGGCAGTGGAATTACTAATATCATTTCAATTATTCTTCAGCAAGCCCAGGATTATGATGTGGCGAAAATAACATGATGGTGAGGAGAAGCAGTTAAGGAAATCCTTATAACTAACTGTAATTTGAGAAGAATATTTTCACCCATTCCTTTTGCTTTTGATAACTGCGCGGGAACAAAGTAAAAATAATGACGAAGTAAACGGAGCATGACAGCTCCGTTTCATTTGAAAGGAATTAATTAAGCAGGCCGGGGAAAATCCCCTTAATACCAGTAACGATAAATTCAATCCCCAATGCCATCAGCAATAGCCCCATAATACGCGTAATCACGTTGATGCCGGTCTGGCGTAAAACCCGTACCAGCCACGGTGCCATGCGGAACAATCCCCAGCAACATAAAGCGAACAATGCAATAGTCACAAAGAAACCAAACAGATAGCTAATGCTGTGATAACGCGTCCCCCAGACGATGGTAGAACTGATCGCCCCTGGCCCCGCCATCAACGGCAACGCCAATGGCACCACACCAATGCTTTCACGCACCGCGGTTTCTGATTTTTCTTGCTTGTTCTGTTTATCCTCGCCAAGCTTGCCGCTGATCATCGACATCGCTATCGTCACCACCAGGATGCCACCGGCGATACGGAATGAATCAATTGATATACCAAAAAGTTGTAGAATCGTGTCGCCGAGAAAAAGCGAGATCCACAAGATAATGGCCACAGACAGGTTGGCTGTAAGGTTCGTTTTGTTTCGCGCTGCCGCTGTCTGATAACTGGTCATGCTGATAAAGACGGGAATAATCCCTACCGGGTTGACCAGCGCAAATAACCCGATGAAAAATTTGAAGTAAACGGGAAAATCAAAAAGGGTCTGAATCACGGTTAGCTCCGAAGCAAAAGCCGGATAATGTTAGCCATAAATAAGGTTAAAAAGACGCGCTGACAATACGCCTTTTGACAGCATTTTTCACCTCCTAACTACTTAAAATTGCTATCATTCGTTATTGTTATCTGGTTGTGCAAAACATGCTAATGCAGCCAACAAATCATACTACAATTTATTAACTGTTAGCTATAATGGCGAAAAGCGATGCTGAAAGGTGTCAGCTTTGCAAAAATTTGATTTGGATCACGTAATCAGTACCCAGAAGTGAGTAATCTTGCTTACGCCACCTGGAAGTGACGCATTAGAGATAATAACTCTAATGTTTAAACTCTTTTAGTAAATCACAGTGAGTGTGAGCGCGAGTAAGCTTTTGATTTTCATCGGTTAAGCAAATCATCACCGCACTGACTATACTCTCGTATTCGAGCAGATGATTTACTAAAAAAGTTTAACATTATCAGGAGAGCATTATGGCTGTTACTAATGTCGCTGAACTTAACGCACTCGTAGAGCGTGTAAAAAAAGCCCAGCGTGAATATGCCAGTTTCACTCAAGAGCAAGTAGACAAAATCTTCCGCGCCGCCGCTCTGGCTGCTGCAGATGCTCGAATCCCACTCGCGAAAATGGCCGTTGCCGAATCCGGCATGGGTATCGTCGAAGATAAAGTGATCAAAAACCACTTTGCTTCTGAATATATCTATAACGCCTATAAAGATGAAAAAACCTGTGGTGTTCTGTCTGAAGACGACACTTTTGGTACCATCACTATCGCTGAACCAATCGGTATTATTTGCGGTATCGTTCCGACCACTAACCCGACTTCAACTGCTATCTTCAAATCGCTGATCAGCCTGAAGACCCGTAACGCCATTATCTTCTCCCCGCACCCGCGTGCAAAAGATGCTACCAACAAAGCGGCTGATATCGTTCTGCAGGCTGCTATCGCTGCCGGTGCTCCGAAAGATCTGATCGGCTGGATCGATCAACCTTCTGTTGAACTGTCTAACGCACTGATGCACCACCCAGACATCAACCTGATCCTCGCGACTGGTGGTCCGGGCATGGTTAAAGCCGCATACAGCTCCGGTAAACCAGCTATCGGCGTAGGCGCGGGCAACACTCCAGTTGTTATCGATGAAACTGCTGATATCAAACGTGCAGTTGCATCTGTACTGATGTCCAAAACCTTCGACAACGGCGTAATCTGTGCTTCTGAACAGTCTGTTGTTGTTGTTGACTCTGTTTATGACGCAGTACGTGAACGTTTCGCAACCCACGGCGGCTATCTGTTGCAGGGTAAAGAGCTGAAAGCTGTTCAGGACGTTATCCTGAAAAACGGTGCGCTGAACGCGGCTATCGTTGGTCAGCCAGCCTATAAAATTGCTGAACTGGCAGGCTTCTCTGTACCAGAAAACACCAAGATTCTGATCGGTGAAGTGACCGTTGTTGATGAAAGCGAACCGTTCGCACATGAAAAACTGTCCCCGACTCTGGCAATGTACCGTGCTAAAGATTTCGAAGACGCGGTAGAAAAAGCAGAGAAACTGGTTGCTATGGGCGGTATCGGTCATACCTCTTGCCTGTACACTGACCAGGATAACCAACCGGCTCGCGTTTCTTACTTCGGTCAGAAAATGAAAACGGCTCGTATCCTGATTAACACCCCGGCTTCTCAGGGTGGTATCGGTGACCTGTATAACTTCAAACTCGCACCTTCCCTGACTCTGGGTTGTGGTTCCTGGGGTGGTAACTCCATCTCTGAAAACGTTGGTCCGAAACACCTGATCAACAAGAAAACCGTTGCTAAGCGAGCTGAAAACATGTTGTGGCACAAACTTCCGAAATCTATCTACTTCCGCCGTGGCTCCCTGCCAATCGCGCTGGATGAAGTGATTACTGATGGCCACAAACGTGCGCTCATCGTGACTGACCGCTTCCTGTTCAACAATGGCTATGCTGATCAGATCACTTCCGTATTGAAAGCAGCAGGCGTTGAAACTGAAGTCTTCTTCGAAGTAGAAGCTGACCCGACCCTGAGCATCGTTCGTAAAGGTGCAGAACTGGCAAACTCCTTCAAACCAGACGTGATTATCGCGCTGGGTGGTGGTTCCCCGATGGACGCTGCGAAGATCATGTGGGTTATGTACGAACATCCGGAAACTCACTTCGAAGAACTGGCGCTGCGCTTTATGGATATCCGTAAACGTATCTACAAGTTCCCGAAAATGGGTGTGAAAGCGAAAATGATCGCTGTCACCACCACTTCTGGTACAGGTTCTGAAGTCACTCCGTTTGCGGTTGTAACTGACGACGCTACTGGTCAGAAATATCCGCTGGCAGACTATGCGCTGACCCCGGATATGGCGATTGTCGATGCCAACCTGGTTATGGACATGCCGAAGTCCCTGTGTGCTTTCGGTGGTCTGGACGCAGTAACTCACGCCATGGAAGCTTATGTTTCTGTACTGGCATCTGAGTTCTCTGATGGTCAGGCTCTGCAGGCGCTGAAACTGCTGAAAGAATATCTGCCAGCGTCCTACCACGAAGGATCTAAAAATCCGGTAGCGCGTGAACGTGTTCACAGTGCAGCAACTATCGCGGGTATCGCGTTTGCGAACGCCTTCCTGGGTGTATGTCACTCAATGGCGCACAAACTGGGTTCCCAGTTCCATATTCCGCACGGTCTGGCAAACGCCCTGCTGATTTGTAACGTTATTCGCTACAACGCGAACGACAACCCGACCAAGCAGACTGCATTCAGCCAGTATGACCGTCCGCAAGCTCGCCGTCGTTATGCTGAAATTGCTGACCACCTGGGTCTGAGCGCACCGGGCGACCGTACTGCTGCTAAGATCGAGAAACTGCTGGCATGGCTGGAAACGCTGAAAGCTGAACTGGGTATTCCGAAATCTATCCGTGAAGCTGGCGTTCAGGAAGCAGACTTCCTGGCGAACGTGGATAAACTGTCTGAAGATGCATTCGATGACCAGTGCACCGGCGCTAACCCGCGTTACCCACTGATCTCCGAGCTGAAACAGATTCTGCTGGATACCTACTACGGTCGTGATTATGTAGAAGGTGAAACTGCAGCGAAAAAAGAAGCCGCTCCGGCTAAAGCTGAGAAAAAAGCGAAGAAATCCGCTTAATCAGTAGCGCTGTCTGGCAACATAAACGGTCCCTTCTGGGGCCGTTTTTTGTTTTACCCAAAGCAACTTTCCCATAAACCGACAGCATTTGCCTTCATCATATTTACGGCGATGTATAACGCCTACACACAGCGATATTGTACTTTACAGGTCACAAGTCAACGTCACTGTAAAAGCGCTCTGTGAGGGGTATAGTGGCGTTAAAGAACTGTCGAGAAGGGTATATACACCGGATGAAGTGAGTAAAACGAACTGACAGGATAAAAGCGCCCTGCTCACCCTGTCAGTAAAGAAATTCTTATTAATCGTGGCGATGCCTTTCCTGAATAGCCGTTAATGAGCCGACTTCTAACGCTTCTTTATAGTGTTTACGGCATACAGAAACGTAGCGTTCATTACCACCAATAACCACCTGCTCACCTTCGTTATAAGGTCTGCCTGCTTGATCAAGACGCAGCACCATGCTTGCTTTGCGGCCACAAAAACAGATGGTTTTTAATTCAACCAGTTTGTCGGACCATGCCAGTAAGTATTGGCTGCCAATAAATAACTCACCTCGAAAATCGGTACGTAAACCATAACAAAGTACGGGTATATCGAGCTGATCGACAACCTCCGATAATTCATATACTTGTTGTCTGGTTAAAAACTGGCATTCATCAACCAGTACGCAATGAATTGCCTGCTGTTCATGTTCCGCACGAATCTCATCAAATAATGATGAATTTTGGTTAAATAATTTTGCAGGCGATGACAAACCTATACGCGAACTGACTTTCCCGGCACCAAAGCGATCGTCAATTTCTGCCGTATATACGACAGTGCGCATGCCGCGTTCCTGGTAATTGTATGAAGATTGCAACAATGCTGTAGACTTACCCGCATTCATTGCGGAATAGTAGAAATATAGCTGTGCCATCAGCCACAGGCCCTCAATGATATGAATTAAAGTTGGCTGGAGTTTATCATAATTCGTCAGTTTTTCAGCTCAACAGTATGCACAGAAGTGGTATATGCGTTCTCCCTTACGAAGCCTTGCATAATCCTTCTGAGCTATCATTACAACTGCCTCGCTTGTTATAAGCGGGTAAATGACTGCTGGTAACTATTCACAATCTTTAACCCGTTGCGCAAGTAATAGCCCTCTGTTGACCTCCTGGAGATAGTGCAATACTAAGTCCCTGCTCTTATTGCGACTGTTCTACTTTTCATCATTCGCTTAATAGGGAATTCTCGTAAACACGACTAATACAGAAGACTGAAAGGTCGTCAGCCTACGATAATCTCCCCATAAAATGTGACATGAATCAGGAAGTTTTAACCTCACGTGCTGCGAAATCATCGGTGCAAATAGGGCTATATGCCGCGTCTTTTCTGGCTAATTTTATGAAAAGATATTTATTGGCGGCACAAAATAAAGAACAATTTTGAATTCCTTACATTCCTGGCTATTGCACAACTGAATTTAAGGCTCTATTATTACCTCAACAAACCACCCCAATATAAGTTTGAGATTACTACAATGAGCGAAGCACTTAAAATTCTGAACAACATCCGTACTCTTCGTGCGCAGGCAAGAGAATGTACACTTGAAACGCTGGAAGAAATGCTGGAAAAATTAGAAGTTGTTGTTAACGAACGTCGCGAAGAAGAAAGCGCGGCTGCTGCTGAAGTTGAAGAGCGCACTCGTAAACTGCAGCAATATCGCGAAATGCTGATCGCTGACGGTATTGACCCGAACGAACTGCTGAATAGCCTTGCTGCCGTTAAATCTGGCACCAAAGCTAAACGTGCTCAGCGTCCGGCAAAATATAGCTACGTTGACGAAAACGGCGAAACTAAAACCTGGACTGGCCAGGGCCGTACTCCAGCTGTAATCAAAAAAGCAATGGATGAGCAAGGTAAATCCCTCGACGATTTCCTGATCAAGCAATAATCTTTTGTAGATTGCACTTGCTTAAAAATCCCGCCATCGGCGGGATTTTTTATTGTCCGGTTTAAGACAATTTAATAAGAATAAGCTATAAAAAAACGGCGTCGATTGCTCAACGCCGTTTCGTGGATAACACCGATACGGATGTTACTTCTTAATGCCCATCTCTTCTTCAAGCCAGGCTTTAAATTCCGTGCCAAGGGTGTTATGACGAATACCGTATTCAACGAAGGCCTGCATGTAACCTAATTTATTACCGCAGTCATGGCTCTTCCCTTTCATATGATAGGCTTCCACCGTTTCTTTTTCGATCAGCATATCAATTGCGTCGGTGAGCTGAATTTCATCACCAGCTCCCGGAGGGGTTTTTGCCAGCAACGGCCAAATATCCGCGCTAAGTACGTAACGCCCCACAATAGCGAGATTAGACGGCGCAACATCCGCTTTTGGTTTTTCAACCACGCCAACCATCGGTACGCTTTCACCCGGTGCTAATTCAACGCCTTTGCAATCCACAACGCCATATGCGGTCACATCAGCAACCGGTTCAACCATGATCTGGCTATGACCCGTTTCATCAAAGCGGCGGATCATCTCTGCCAGGTTATCCTGTGACAAATCGGATTCATATTCATCCAGAATAACGTCAGGCAAAATAACAGCCACAGGTTCATCACCCACTACCGGGTGAGCACACAATACCGCGTGTCCCAGGCCTTTCGCCAGCCCCTGACGAACTTGCATAATAGTCACGTGCGGCGGACAAATAGACTGCACTTCATCAAGCAGTTGACGTTTTACACGTTTTTCCAGCATTGCTTCCAGTTCAAAACTGGTATCAAAGTGGTTTTCAATAGAGTTTTTAGATGAGTGAGTAACCAGCACAATTTCAGTAATGCCAGCCGCAATACATTCATTCACGACGTATTGAATTAATGGCTTATCGACAAGTGGCAGCATCTCTTTCGGGATGGCTTTCGTCGCCGGCAACATCCTGGTTCCTAATCCCGCAACGGGGATAACGGCTTTTTTGACTTTCGTATTAATGGCAGCCATTTAAATTCTCCTGGACTGTTCGTGTTTTGAACGTGTTCATATTTCTGTATCGCATCCCAGTATATCAGCACCCCGAAGGGGCTAAGTTCTGAAAAGGAGGCGAGTTAGCATAATTAAGACAATTACTTATACGAATGGCGACGATAGTACCACCAGCCGACATTAGCAGGTAATGCAAATTTAGCCCGCGTTATCGTTTGCTCATTCTGCAGACAACATCAAGCGCAGTCGACCACCGGTTCCCCATATTTGGCATTGCCAGGCATCGCATCGCTGGCTCAATTGATTCAAATAAGCGTTACCTAAAGTGCCTAACGGAACACCATTACTGATTTGTACCTGGTGTTCGCCGGTATTTAACGTCGCATTCAGACCCGCAGAAACCAGAATGAGATTTTTCAGTTCGCGATGATAATAGCCAACTAATAGCGGAAATTGCCCCGGCAGATTGGCCTGACGGAGTAAATGGTTTACCTGCTTCAATAACGCGCCCAACTCTGGCAACCGTTGATTTTGGTGTGCAAGCTGTTCCTGTAATAATCCGTTAAACAATGCGCGTAATAACAAGGCAGCAAGTACGCCATTATGTCCAGCTCGGGTGACATCAAGGCAATAAAATGCCAGATCGTTTTCCGAAAGTGCGGCAATATCAAGCACCAGGCCGGGTTTGTCCGCGGCAACCAATTGACGATAATTAACCCGGCAATGGGAAATCACCTGCTGAACCGGCGGTTGTAGTTCCTGTAATAATTTCGCCGCTGCGGCAGGGTTATCAACCATTGCATCCCAGTCGCGAAAAAGCCTTTCCTCTTCTTCAACGCGGGAATTAAACATGCTGGGATAGAGACAGGCAAAAACCATCTCGCGCAAGCGATTCAGATCTTTAACTGGTTTCAGCAAAACATCTTCAACGCCCAGACGTAACGCTTTGGCAATATCTGCCATATTTTCAGTGGCAGATATCACCAGAACTGGGGTCTGGTCGCCTCTGTTACGTATATGCTCCAGCAGTTTAAGCCCGTTCATTCGTGGCATCGCGATATCACATATCATCAGGTCTGGAGTGAAACCTCCCAGCAACTCAAGGGCATCCACCCCATCAGCCGCCAGTACCGTTGTCGCTCCCAATGAGGAAAACCACGAATCCAGAAGCGAGCGAAATACCTGCTCATCTTCAACAATGAGAATCTGTTTTCCGACCAATGGCTGCGTCATGTTCTCTCCCCTGACTGGCTTTACTCAATAGTGGCATGCTATTGCCACCTGCGCCTGTCAGAATTAACTTAAGTGTAGATAAAAATTCTGGTCAAATGTTGGTGCGTACCAACGGCAAAAGTTCGTCCATTTTCTTTTCCACTGCCAGCTGCCCGGCCGCAATGGCAGCGTGCGCGCGATGGAAATCAAGCGTAGATATTTGCGGGCAAACAGGTTGAATCAGAATATCGGGCGGATCACCTGCCATGCGGTTCCTTTTAAGGCGGTTCTCCAGCACCTGGATAGAAGTGGTCATAATCTCTGTTGCCGTTGGCGCTGTCACCGCCCGACGTGTCGTTATGCTGCCCAACCTTTCTTTCAGACGCGCATGCCACGGCAGAGAATCACCATTCTCGCTATTTTCTTCACTGACATTAAAGGAGAGCAGATCTTGTTGCATCAAATGAGCATCGTGCTGCAGGTCGACCGCTATCACAATATCAGCACCCAATGCACGCGTGAGCGAAATAGGAATTGGGTTAACTACAGCGCCATCAACCAGCCAGTAGCCGTTATGCGCAACGGGTGCCATTAGTCCTGGAATACTGCATGATGCACGAATAGCAAGATGGAGATCGCCTTCAGTAAACCATAATTCGCGCCCAGTACTTAAATTGGTGGCAACAGCCGCGAAGCGACGGGAACAATTTTCGATCTCTGTTTCCGGCATTATTTCGCGATATTGATTGAAGACACGCTCGCCGCGCAGTAACCCACCGCGCTGCCAGGAGAGATCCATCAGGCGTAAAACATCCCAATAACTGAAAGAGGTCACCCAATCTTCCAGCGCAGATAGTCGATCGCATGCATAGGCAGCGCCCACCAGCGAACCAATTGAACATCCTGCAACGATATCAATTTCAATACCCACTTTTTTTAGCGCATTAATAACGCCAATATGCGACCAACCTCTCGCCGCGCCAGATCCCAGCGCCAGCCCTATTTTTATCTTTCTCATTATTCCCGCAAGATTCCCCTGGAATGCAATCGTAGCAACATCGCTACTGCTCGGTTAACATAGTGCTACTCAGGCGGTTAATACGCCGTTATTGTTTCCAGGGAGATTATTTGTGTCTCAGCTTTGTCCCTGTGGTAGTGCTGTCGAGTATAGCCTATGTTGCCACCCTTATGTGTCTGGTGAAAAGGTTGCACCTGATCCAGAACATCTCATGCGTTCGCGTTACTGCGCTTTTGTGATGAAAGACGCGGATTATTTAATAAAGACCTGGCATCCATCTTGTGGAGCGGCGACGTTACGTGCCGAATTGATTGCCGGATTTGCGCATACTGAATGGTTGGGATTGACCGTATTTGAACATTGTTGGCAGGACGTCGACAATATCGGATTTGTCAGTTTTGTTGCGCGATTTACCGAAGGTAGCAAAACAGGTGCAATAATTGAACGTTCGCGATTTTTGAAAGAAAACGGTCAATGGTACTATATTGACGGTACACGTCCGCAGTTTGGCCGCAACGATCCCTGCCCTTGTGGTTCAGGTAAAAAATTTAAAAAGTGCTGCGGCCAATAATGGTTGACGGTACGGTTTAGCAAACACTCTCAACAAGGTTTTTCCAGCAATGCATTCACTCCAACGTAAAGTTCTGCGTACTATTTGTCCGGACCAAAAAGGTCTGATCGCACGTATTACCAATATTTGCTACAAGCACGAGTTAAATATCGTACAGAACAATGAATTTGTTGATCACCGTACCGGGCGCTTTTTTATGCGCACGGAACTGGAAGGAATTTTTAATGATTCCACCCTGCTGGCGGATCTCGACAGCGCATTGCCAGAAGGCTCCGTACGTGAGCTGAATCCTGCCGGTCGTCGCCGGATAGTGATTCTGGTCACTAAAGAGGCGCATTGCCTTGGCGATTTGTTGATGAAAGCCAATTACGGCGGCCTGGATGTCGAAATCGCGGCAGTTATTGGTAACCACGATACTTTACGTTCTCTGGTTGAGCGTTTTGATATTCCGTTTGAGCTGGTAAGCCATGAAAGGTTAAGCCGCAACGAGCACGATCAAAAGATGGCGGATGCCATTGATGCTTATCAGCCTGACTACGTGGTGCTGGCGAAGTATATGCGGGTATTAACGCCAGAATTTGTGGCACGCTTCCCGAATAAGATCATCAATATTCACCATTCATTCCTGCCAGCGTTTATCGGCGCACGTCCTTATCACCAGGCCTATGAACGTGGCGTGAAGATTATTGGCGCTACCGCTCACTATGTGAATGACAATCTGGACGAAGGTCCAATCATCATGCAGGACGTTATTCATGTCGATCATACCTACACAGCTGAAGATATGATGCGCGCAGGTCGTGACGTCGAGAAAAACGTCTTAAGTCGCGCACTCTACAAAGTACTGGCGCAGCGCGTCTTTGTTTACGGTAATCGGACGATTATTCTTTAATCGCCAGCAAAAATAACTGGTTACCTTTAATCCGTTACGGGTGAAAATTACGCAACCAGTTCATTTTTCTCAACGTAACACTTTACAGCGGCGCGTCATTTGATATGATGCGCCCCGCTTCCCGATAAGGGAGCAGGCCAGTAAAAAGCATTACCCCGTGGTGGGGTTCCCGAGCGGCCAAAGGGAGCAGACTGTAAATCTGCCGTCATCGACTTCGAAGGTTCGAATCCTTCCCCCACCACCATCTCAAGCATTACCTCAAAATTTGAATTACCCCTGGTGGGGTTCCCGAGCGGCCAAAGGGAGCAGACTGTAAATCTGCCGTCATCGACTTCGAAGGTTCGAATCCTTCCCCCACCACCATCACTTTTCAAAAGTCCGTGAACTCTCAAACGAATCCGCAATTAAATATTCTGCCCATACGGGGAGGGATGAGAAGCTTCGTCCAAGGTGCGACTCGAACGCCAGCGAGAAAGCGTTGCCGCAGGCAACGACCCGAAGGGTGAAGCGCGCAGCGCTAGTAATCCTTCCCCCACCACCATTACTTCCTGAAATACTCAAAACCTGTTACTCCGAGCTAATTCTGCCCGATGGCACCGCGTTTACCGGACCTAAAATATCCTCCCCTGAAGTTCGGATAAGCGAAGCGCATCCGACAACTCACCCCGCACCGTGCCCATAAAAAAACCCCGCCGAAGCAGGGTCTATGTGAACTAAAATTCGCTTAGTGACGGGCGCGCACCAGCTGATACTTACGTGTCAGATACTCCACCGGTACGCTCCAGATGTGCACCAGACGCGAGAACGGGAACAGCAGGAATAACGTCATCCCCAACACCAGGTGCAGACGGAAGATAAATGCCACACCATCAAGGTGTTGAGAAGCACCACCGTGGAAGGTCACTACCGACTGCGCCCAGCCAACCAGTTTCATCATCTCGCTACCGTCCATATGCTGGGCTGAGAACGGAATGGTCAGCAAGCCCAGCGCGCACTGGATAACGAGCAGCGACAGGATCAGGATATCCGCTCCGGTAGTGGTTGCACGCACGCGTGGGCTGAACAGACGACGCTTCAGCAACAGCACGCCGCCAATCAGACACAGCACACCGCTGGCACCACCAGCAAACATCGCCATTTTCTGTTTCACTTCAATCGGCAGCCAGGCTTCATACATCCAGTGCGGCGTCAGCATACCGAAGAAGTGACCAACAAAAATCCCCAGAATACCGATATGGAACAGGTTCGACGCCAGGTTCATCCCTTTGCGATCCAGCATCTGGCTGGACGCCGCGCGCCAGGTGTACTGCCCGTAGTCATAACGCAGCCAGCTACCAATCAGGAAGACCGCCCCGGCTATGTACGGGTAGATATCAAAGAAGAACATATTCAGGAATTGCATTAGTGCTGTCCTCCGGTGGTGATATTCAGATATTGCGGCGCGACGGCACCGGCAAAGCGACGCTGATGAGCAGTGATTGCTGAATCACCGCAGCCTTTTTCAGCAAAGAATTTAACCTGCTCTTCTTCCCAGACTGCATCCAGCGCCTGCGGCGTATCGTCGCGCGCTTCATCGGCAATTTTTTCCGCCACTTTGTCGCTGTCGATGGCGGTATTCGCCAGTTTCAGCAGCAGATCAAACAGCACGGCATAACGGCTTTCACGCTGTTGCAGACGCGCGCTCAGCAATGCCAGAATCGGCGCAATATCTTTCAAACCCTCCACGGCTTCGCTTTGCGGCAGCTGCGCCAGGTACTCCAGATACAGCGGCAGATGGTCGGGCAATTCGCGGCTGTTTAACTGCAAGCCGTGCTGCTCGTACTGCGCCAGCAGATCCACCATCGCCTGGCCGCGGTCACGGGATTCACCGTGAACATGTTCAAATAGCAACAGTGACGTGGCGCGGCCACGGTCGAACAGTTCGCTGTACTGCGCCTGGGCATCGAGCGGATCCATCGTCGTTAAATCGCGCAGGAAAATGCCCAGCGCATGGGCATCCTCTTTTGGCAGATTTTTCGACGCGGCAATCGCCTCAAACATCTCTTGTTGATGCTGCCATAAGGCAGCATCCGGATATTCAAGGAGACGCGATACAATCACGAGTTCGATCATGGGTGCGGCTCCGTTTTGCTGGTTACGTCGATGGCATCGATACGGCGGCTGTTGAACAGATTGAATTTGGTATCTGAACCGTGGCAGCCATCACCAAAGGTAAAGCCGCAGCCATTTTTCTCCGGGAAGGCTTCCCGCGCCAGTTCACGATGACTGCTCGGCACCACAAAGCGATCTTCGTAGTTGGCAATAGCCAGATAACGATACATCTCCTGTGCCTGGGCTTCGGTCAGACCGACCTCTTCCAGCGCACGGGTATCGACTTTACCGTCAACGGTTTCAGCACGTTTGTAATGACGCATCGCCAGCATACGTTTCAGCGCGCGCAGTACCGGTTTGGTATCACCGGCGGTCAGCAGATTCGCCAGATACTGTACCGGAATACGCAGGCTTTCGACGTCTGGCAGAATGCCGTTGCTGCCCAGTTCACCCGCGTCTGCCGCAGACTGAATCGGCGACAGAGGCGGCACGTACCAGACCATCGGCAGTGTGCGATATTCCGGATGCAGCGGCAGCGCTAGTTTCCATTCCATTGCCATTTTATAAACCGGCGACTGCTGTGCGGCTTCAATAACGCTCAGCGGAATACCGTCTTTAATCGCCTGCTCGATGACTTTCGGATCGTTCGGATCGAGGAACACGTCCAGCTGACGCTGGTAAAGATCTTTCTCGTTCTCAGTGCTGGCTGCACGTTCAATAGCGTCGGCATCGTACAACAGCACGCCGAGATAACGGATACGACCGACACAGGTTTCTGAGCACACGGTCGGCTGACCCGCTTCAATACGCGGATAGCAGAAGATGCACTTCTCAGACTTACCGCTCTTCCAGTTGAAATAGATTTTTTTGTACGGGCATCCGGTGATGCACATACGCCAGCCACGGCATTTATCCTGGTCGATCAGGACGATGCCATCTTCTTCACGCTTGTAAATCGCACCGCTCGGGCAGGTCGCCACACATGCCGGGTTCAGGCAGTGTTCGCACAGGCGCGGCAAATACATCATGAAGGTGTTTTCGAACTGGCTATACATCGCCTTCTGGATGTTGTCGAAGTTCTTGTCTTTCGCCAGCTTGTCGAACTCACCGCCCAGGTCATCTTCCCAGTTCGGCCCTTTTTCGATTTTCGCCATCCGTTCGCCGGTAATCAGCGAACGCGGACGGGCAATCGGCTGCGACTTGCTGCCTTCCGGCGCGGTATGCAGGTTCTGATAGTCAAAATCGAACGGTTCGTAATAATCGTCGATCCCCGGCAGATGCGGGTTAGCGAAGATTTTACCCAGCAGCATGGCGCGGTTACCCATGCGCGGCTGCAGTTTGCCGTTGATTTTACGGATCCAGCCGCCTTTGTATTTTTCCTGGTTTTCCCAGTCAGTCGGGAAGCCCTGGCCCGGCTTGGTTTCCACGTTGTTGAACCACGCGTATTCCACGCCTTCGCGGCTGGTCCAGACGTTTTTACAGGTAACTGAACAGGTGTGGCAGCCGATGCACTTATCGAGATTCAGCACCATGCCGACTTGTGAACGAATTTTCATTTTACGCTCTCCTGTACCTGGTCATTGCCTTCGCCATCTAACCAGTCAATGTTCTTCATCTTACGCACTACAACAAACTCATCGCGGTTAGAACCTACGGTGCCGTAGTAGTTAAAGCCGTATGCCAGATGGGCATAGCCGCCGATCATATGCGTCGGTTTCGGCGTGATACGGGTGACCGAGTTATGGATACCACCACGCTGTTGGGTAATTTCCGAACCAGGCAGGTTAACGATACGTTCCTGCGCGTGGTACATCATGGTCATCCCTGCCGGAACACGCTGGCTGACAACCGCACGGGCAGTCAGAGCACCGTTGCTGTTGAAGACTTCAATCCAGTCGTTATCAGCAATGCCCAGATCTTTGGCATCGGCTTCACTCAGCCAGACCACCGGACCACCGCGACCTAAAGTCAGCATCAGCAGGTTGTCGCTGTAGGTGGAGTGGATACCCCACTTCTGGTGCGGCGTCAGGAAGTTGAGCGCTTTTTCCGGGTTGCCGTTGGATTTCTGCCCCATCACTTCTTTCACCGAACGGGTGTCGATCGGCGGACGATAAACCAGCAGGCTTTCACCGAAATCACGCATCCACTGGTGATCCTGATACAGTTGCTGACGACCAGAGAGCGTACGCCATGGGATCAGCTCGTGAACGTTGGTGTAACCGGCGTTGTAAGAAACGTGTTCATCTTCCAGACCAGACCAGGTCGGGCTGGAGATAATTTTGCGCGGCTGTGCCTGAATATCGCGGAAGCGGATCTTCTCGTCTTCTTTATTCAGCGCCAGATGCGTATGGTCACGACCGGTAAATTCGCTCAGGGCAGCCCAGGCTTTCACGGCTACCTGACCGTTGGTTTCCGGTGCCAGTGTCAGGATCATCTCTGCCGCATCAATTGCGGTGTTCAGCATCGGCTGGCCTTTCGCCGGACCTTCTGCTTTGGTGTAATTGAGCTTACGCAGCAGATCCATCTCGCTCTGGGTGTTCCAGGCAATCCCTTTACCGCCGTTACCGATTTTCTCCATCAGCGGGCCGATAGAGGTAAAGCGTTCGTAAGTTGCCGGATAATCGCGCTCTACGACCATAATGTGCGGTGCAGTTTTGCCTGGGATCAGGTCGCATTCGCCTTTTTTCCAGTCTTTCACATCCAGCGGCTGCGCCAGTTCAGCGGCAGAGTCGTGCTGGATAGGCAGCGTGACGATGTCGGTTTCTTTACCCAGATGGCCGACGCACACTTCGGAGAATTTCTTCGCGATGGCTTTGTAGATTTCCCAGTCGCTTTTCGCTTCCCAGGCCGGATCGACCGCCGCAGACAGCGGGTGAATAAACGGATGCATATCCGAAGTATTCATGTCGTCTTTTTCGTACCAGGTCGCCGTCGGCAAAATGATGTCGGAATAGAGACAGGTGCTCGACAGACGGAAGTCCAGCGTCACCACCAGATCCAGCTTGCCTTCCAGACCGTTGTCCTGCCAGTCCACTTCTTCCGGCTTCACGCCGCCCTGCTGCCCCAGGTCTTTGCCCTGGATACCGTGCTCCGTCCCCAGCAGGTACTTGAGCATAAACTCATGACCTTTACCGGAAGAACCGAGCAGGTTAGAACGCCAGATGAACAGATTACGCGGGTGGTTTTTACCGTTTTCCGGCTGTTCCGCAGCGAAACGGATAGAACCCTCTTTCAGGGATTTCACCGTATAGTCCACCGGATTCATCCCGGCTTTTTCTGCTTCGCGAGCGATAGTCAGCGGGTTAGTGCCTAACTGCGGCGCAGACGGCAGCCAGCCCATGCGTTCCGCACGGACGTTAAAGTCGATCAGGTGTCCGGTATAACGGGATTTATCCGCCATCGGCGACAGCAACTCGTCTGCGGTCACGGTTTCATAACGCCACTGGCTGGAGTGGTTATAGAAATAAGAGGTGCTGTTCATGTGACGCGCCGGACGCTGCCAGTCAAGAGCAAACGCCAGCGGCTGCCAGCCGGTTTGCGGACGCAGTTTTTCCTGACCTACATAGTGCGCCCAGCCCCCCCCGCTCTGACCGACACAGCCGCAGAAAATCAGCATGTTGATCAGACCACGATAGTTCATATCGAGGTGATACCAGTGGTTCAGTCCCGCACCGACGATAATCATCGAACGACCGTGCGTTTTATCAGCGTTATCGGCAAATTCACGGGCGATGCGAATAATCTGGCTGCGAGAAACGCCGGTAATCTGCTCTGCCCAGGCAGGGGTGTAAGCTTTCACATCGTCATAGCTGGTTGCACAGTTAACGTCGTTCAGGCCACGTTCCAGACCATAGTTTGCCAGCGTCAGATCATAAACGGTGGTCACCAGGGCGGTGCTGCCATCAGCCAGTTGCAAGCGTTTCACCGGCAGCTTGTGCAGCAGCACGTTTTCCAGTTCCACTTTGTTGAAGTGTTCCGTGCCGTCGCCACCAAAGTACGGGAAGCCCACCTCAGCGATCTCATCCTGGCTACCCAGCAGGCTCAGTTGCAGCTCGGTTTCTTCGCCAGTTTTGCCGTCGCGCTGCTCAAGATTCCATTTGCCCTTCTCGCCCCAGCGGAAGCCAATAGAACCGTTCGGCGCAACCATTTCGCCATTGGTATTAAAGGCGACAGTTTTCCATTCCGGATTGTTTTCCTGGCCCAGCGCATCCACCAGATCGGCAGCGCGCAGCATACGACCCGCAGCGTAGTAACCGTCGCGCTCTTCCAGCATCACCAGCATCGGCATGTCGGTGTAGCGACGCACATAGTCGGTGAAATACTGGCTTGGGTTGTCGAGGTGGAATTCACGCAGCATTACGTGGCCCATCGCCAGCGCCATTGCCGCATCGGTGCCCTGTTTCGGTGCCAGCCACAGATCGCACAGTTTGGCGATTTCAGCGTAGTCTGGTGTGACGGCAACAGTTTTGGTTCCTTTGTAACGCACTTCAGTAAAGAAGTGAGCATCCGGGGTACGCGTCTGCGGCACGTTTGAACCCCAGGCGATGATGTAGCTGGAGTTGTACCAGTCAGCAGATTCCGGTACGTCAGTTTGCTCACCCCAGGTTTGCGGAGACGCAGGAGGCAGGTCGCAGTACCAGTCGTAGAAGCTTAAGCAAGTACCGCCAATCAGCGAGAGATAGCGCGCACCCGATGCGTAAGAAACCATCGACATTGCCGGAATTGGCGAGAAGCCAGCGACACGGTCCGGACCGTAATTTTTGATGGTGTAAACGTTAGATGCGGCGATCAGTTCGTTCACTTCCTGCCAGGAAGAACGAACAAAACCACCGCGTCCACGCGCCTGCTTAAAGCTTTTCGCTTTATCGGCGTCTTCAATGATAGAAGCCCATGCCTCAACCGGATCGCTATGCAGCGCCTTCGCTTCACGCCACATTTTCATCAGGCGTTTGCGCATCATCGGGTATTTCAGGCGGTTAGCGCTGTAAAGATACCAGGAGTAGCTGGCACCGCGCGGGCAGCCGCGAGGTTCATGGTTTGGCAGGTCCGGGCGAGTTCGCGGATAGTCAGTCTGCTGGGTTTCCCAGGTGACCAGACCGTTTTTGACGTAGATTTTCCAGCTGCAGGAGCCGGTGCAGTTTACCCCGTGGGTAGAGCGGACGATTTTGTCATGCTGCCAACGCTGGCGATATCCATCCTCCCAGTCACGGTTGGTATTGAGAAGCTGGCCATGCCCATCGGCAAAGGTTTCACCCTTCTGTTTGAAGTAGCGAAACCGGTCCAGGAATTTACTCATCGGTTTTCTCCTGTGGGAGCCTGTCGGCCCTCTGATAAATCGACATTGCTAATGTTTAAGGGCAAGGTAACGCTCTGAAACAGCGTGGGAATTGATAACGATCAAGAGTGATGGGGATGAAAAATAAAGTAAATTCCTGGAATACCCCTTTAGGATAATTAACATTTATAGCATAACAGACTGTAAATTAAGACGTTTTACACCTGTGGTTATTTAAACCATTAAGATTTTTATGCAGATGGGTATTAAGGAGTATTCCCCATGGGTAACATATTAATGACTCTTAATGAAATCCAGCGAAATAAGCCATACAACATTAGTATGTTGTAACTAAATGACGCATAAAAAAAGCGCGACATCATGCCGCGCAAAGGATAATCAAATATTACGATTTATTTTTTAGAATGCCGACCATATACCGCCCAGGTAATCACCACGCAGGCGATATAGAAAATCAAAAATACTTTCATTGCGCCGACTGGCGAACCCGTTAATGCCAGCGAGCTACCAAACGCTTTCGGGATAAAGAAGCCACCAATCGCGCCAATCGCAGAGATGAAACCCAGCGCCGCCGCCGTGTCGGTTGCCGCTTCACGCATCGCACGTTCGTCAGAACCCCCTTCTGCTTTCACACGATCCATTGTCAGTTTACGGAAGATCACGGAAATCATCTGGAAAGTGGAACCACTACCCAGCCCAGCGGTCAGGAACAGCGCCAGGAAGACTGCGAAGAACGCCATGAAGCTTCCGCCCTGTCCGTCAGTCGGTAAGGTCAGGAACAGCAGGCCGCTGAAAATCGCCATCAGGATAAAGTTCACCAGCGTGACACGAGTTCCGCCCAGACGGTCAGATAATGCACCACCTGCAGAACGCGCCAGCGCACCAATAAACGGCCCGAAGAAAGCGTATTGCAGAATCTGAACATCCGGGAACTGCGTTTTTGACAGCATCGCAAAGCCCGCGGAGAAGCCGATGAAGGAGCCGAAGGTTGCCAGATACAGCAGGCTCATAATCCACAGATGACCCCGTTTGAGTACCGGCAACTGCTCCTTGATGGAGGCTTTCGAGGTAGCAAGATCGTTCATGCCAAACCACGCCGCAATGGTGAAGATGGCAAGGAACGGCACCCATATCCAGGACGCATTCGCCAGATACAGCTCAGTCCCATCCGGCTGTTTGACGCCCTGGCTACCAAATACTGCGAAAATCGACAGTGATACCACCAGCGGAGCAACCAACTGCATGACGCTGACGCCCATGTTGCCCAGACCACCATTCAGACCCAGCGCGCCACCCTGCTTCTGTTTCGGAAAGAAGAAGCTGATGTTTGCCATACTGGATGCGAAGTTCGCGCCAGCAAAGCCGCACAGCAGAGAAATGATGATGAAGACGCTATAAGGCGTGGAGGTATCCTGCACGGCAAAACCCAGCCAGACGCAAGGAATAATCAGAATACCGGTGCTGAACGCCGTCCAGCGACGACCACCGAAGATAGGAACCATAAAGGAGTATGGAACACGTAATAACGCGCCAGAAACCGAAGGCAGCGCAGTCAACATAAATAGCTGATCGGTCGTAAAATTAAAACCGACTTTCGGTAAGTTCACCGCAACAGCGCTGAACAACATCCATACGCAAAACGCCAGCAGCAGACAGGGAACGGAAATCCACAGGTTGCGGCTGGCAATACGTTGACCGCGTTGTTGCCAGAACGCAGGATCTTCCGGTCGCCAATCTGTAATGACAGCTCCAGTAGCCCTTTCGGGGGCGGATGAGTGACTCATAGACACCTCTGATACTCGTTTCGATGTCTGCCACCTTAGTGTCTGTAGCTAAAGGCAATTTGATGTAAATCAAACGATAAGATAACTTTATCTATCATTGATATTTATCATTACCCATAGTGAGTACAGTGATTTCATAAAAATTATGAGATTTTTCACGGTGCTGTAAAATCCCTACCCTTACCGATGTAAAGCGACTAACCACGCGGCAAATAAGGAGTAACTCTTTCCGGGTATGGGTATACTTCAGCCAATAGCCGAGAATACTGCCATTCCAGAATGTATCGTCACATTCATTAAGGTTATTGCTCATTTAAAGCCTGAAGGAAGAGGTTTACATGCTTAAACGTTGTCTCTCTCCGCTCACCCTGGTTAATCAGGTTGCGCTTATTGTGTTGCTTTCTACTGCTATTGGACTGGCAGGGATGGCAGTTTCTGGCTGGCTGGTGCAAGGCGTTCAGGGCAGCGCCCATGCGATCAACAAAGCGGGATCGCTGCGCATGCAAAGTTACCGTCTGTTGGCGGCAGTGCCATTAAGCGAGAAAGACAAGCCCTTAATTAAAGAAATGGAACAAACGGCATTTAGCGCCGAGTTGACTCGAGCAGCGGAACGAGACGGACAACTGGCGCAATTACAGGGTTTACAAGATTACTGGCGTAATGAACTGATCCCTGCGCTGATGCGTGCACAAAACCGCGAAACGGTGTCAGCGGATGTCAGCCAGTTTGTTGCCGGGCTTGATCAGCTGGTATCTGGTTTTGATCGCACCACGGAAATGCGCATTGAGACAGTGGTGCTGGTCCATCGGGTAATGGCGGTATTTATGGCACTTTTACTGGTATTCACTATTATCTGGTTGCGGGCGAGATTGCTACAACCGTGGCGGCAACTGCTGGCAATGGCGAGTGCCGTCAGCCATCGCGATTTTACCCAACGCGCAAACATCAGCGGGCGCAACGAAATGGCGATGCTTGGAACTGCGTTGAACAATATGTCTGCAGAACTGGCCGAAAGTTATGCCGTACTTGAGCAGCGGGTTCAGGAGAAAACCGCCGGGCTGGAGCATAAAAATCAGATCCTCTCTTTTTTATGGCAGGCCAACCGCCGATTGCATTCCCGCGCCCCGCTGTGTGAACGCCTGTCACCTGTACTCAACGGATTACAGAATTTAACCCTGCTACGTGATATCGAACTGCGGGTGTATGACACTGATGATGAAGAGAATCATCAGGAGTTTACCTGCCAGCCAGATATGACTTGTGATGATAAAGGCTGCCAGCTCTGCCCGCGCGGCGTATTACCCGTTGGCGATCGCGGCACAACCCTGAAGTGGCGGCTGGCTGACACTCATACGCAGTACGGTATTTTGCTGGCGACCCTGCCGCAGGGGCGTCATCTTAGCCATGATCAACAACAACTGGTGGATACCCTGGTTGAACAACTCACCGCCACGCTGGCGCTGGATCGCCATCAGGAACGTCAGCAACAGTTGATCGTGATGGAAGAGCGTGCCACCATTGCGCGCGAACTGCATGATTCTATTGCCCAATCTCTCTCTTGCATGAAGATGCAGGTGAGTTGCTTACAGATGCAGGGCGATGCGCTGCCAGAAAGCAGCCGCGAACTGTTAAGTCAGATCCGTAACGAACTGAATGCATCCTGGGTGCAGTTGCGTGAATTGCTCACCACATTCCGTTTGCAGCTCACCGAGCCTGGATTACGTCCGGCGCTGGAGGCGAGTTGCGAAGAGTACAGCGCCAAATTTGGCTTCCCGGTGAAGCTGGATTATCAATTGCCGCCTCGTCTGGTGCCTTCGCATCAGGCAATCCACTTGTTGCAAATTGCCCGTGAGGCATTAAGTAACGCCCTCAAACATTCGCAAGCGAGTGAGGTCGTGGTGACGGTGGCGCAAAACGATAATCAGGTCAAACTGACCGTCCAGGATAACGGCTGCGGCGTGCCTGAAAATGCCATCCGCAGCAATCACTACGGCATGATAATAATGCGCGACCGTGCGCAAAGTTTACGAGGCGATTGCCGCGTCCGCCGTCGTGAATCAGGTGGCACCGAAGTGGTGGTCACCTTTATTCCCGAAAAAACTTTCACAGACGTCCAAGGAGATACCCATGAGTAATCAGGAACCGGCTACTATCCTGCTGATCGACGATCACCCGATGTTGCGAACTGGCGTAAAACAGCTTATCAGTATGGCACCAGATATCACTGTGGTTGGCGAAGCGAGTAATGGCGAACAGGGTATTGAACTGGCGGAGTCTCTTGATCCCGATCTGATCCTGTTAGATCTCAATATGCCCGGCATGAACGGTCTGGAAACGCTGGATAAACTGCGCGAAAAGTCCCTCTCCGGTCGCATTGTGGTATTCAGCGTCTCTAACCATGAAGAAGATGTGGTCACCGCACTGAAACGCGGCGCGGATGGCTATCTGTTAAAAGATATGGAACCGGAAGATCTGCTGAAAGCGTTACATCAGGCAGCTGCTGGCGAAATGGTATTGAGCGAAGCATTAACGCCTGTTCTGGCCGCCAGCTTGCGCGCTAACCGTGCCACTACTGAGCGCGATGTTAACCAGTTAACCCCACGCGAGCGCGATATTCTCAAGCTGATTGCCCAGGGTTTGCCGAACAAGATGATTGCCCGCCGCCTGGACATCACCGAAAGCACAGTAAAAGTTCACGTCAAGCACATGCTGAAGAAAATGAAGCTAAAGTCTCGCGTGGAAGCTGCGGTATGGGTGCATCAGGAGCGCATTTTCTGATTACGGTTCCCAGCGCAGTTCGTCGTTTGACAATGCGTCGAACGGTTCGACAAGCGTTAGCGTGATCTCATTGGAGGAGACACGCTGCCCCTGGTTATCTTCCACCACCACTGACAATCGCCAGTGATTGCTTGCGCCTTCCCCGTTTTGCCAGTCAGGCATGATCAGCGTCCAGCCCTCCTCACTGTTGGCTTGTGCGCCCGGCGTCAAACTTAATATCTGCGTATCGCCCTGCCAAATCAGTTGCCGAATACCGTAACGACTGCGGATTTGTAATTTCAGCGGCACTGTTTCGCCAGGTTTTAGATCCCACGGCGGTGTCGCCAGAAACACCGTTAACGTTTTTCGCTGTCGGTACTCAAGAGTCGGAAGATTATTTCGCTGCGGATTGTCATAGCGACTACCACGTAACGACTGACTTTCGACAACCTCGCCCGCAGAAAGTTGTTTTTTGAGCGGTACACCAAAGCGGTAGTTAAGATTCAGCCCGAGGTTATTTTGATTCTCGCCACTTTCACCCTGTTTATGCTGGGCCGTCACAGTGACTAAGGGCACAGGGGTGTAATTTAATCCCAGACTCAACGCGACGGGATTGTGATAACCCGTACCAGAGTTAAACAAATCGACACGATCACCAAAATACTGTTCTACGCTGACACTGGTATTGAAGTGTTGATAGAACGGCATGCGCATCCGGGCTGTCAGGTCGTACCCGCGCGCCATCCGTTGTTCCTGCGTGGCTGTCTGTTCATGCCATGCAGCAAACGGCTGATAAAAGTTTGCCGATAGTCGCAAATATTCGCCCCACGCTTCGGCACCGAAGCCCGCTCGCTGAAGATTTTCGTCCAGCAAGTTGTCATAAAAAGTGTTATAACCCACCAGCCAGCTGCCGCGCGCCCAGCGTTGCCCAACGCCCACATTGCTCACCAGCCCATCATCCTGCTGAGTAAGACCAAGCTGGCTCCAGGTGAGATAACGATCATTATCTTGTAACGGCACAAACCAGCTTCCACGACTGCCGGTGAAATGTCCTTCGTTATCCACTTTGACGTCAACACTGGCATTTCCCCACGCTGATAGCCACGACTCTACGTGCTGATTAACCTGTTGACTAAACGCGTCGCGGACTTTTCCCAATGCGAAAGCTTTTGCCTGCTCGCCAGTATCCAGCCCGTTATCATTCATACTGGTTTCGCCGAAATCTTTCACAATTTCAGCAAAGTGTTTTTCCCCATCATGATTTTCAGGTGCCATGCCTAAATCCGGCAGACCATCATTGTTATTATCAAAGGGATTTGCCGCTTTTTGCTCGAAGGTAGATTGTGCGTTAGCTGTACCGCCTGCCGCCAGCAAGAGTAAATAAAACGGAATAATGCGAGGAACGAAACGGCTCAAAACGTCGGTAACTTCCGGTAAAAAATGAAAAACCATAGCCCTAAAGAATAACGATTACTGGCAACTTTTGTCGTATTTTCTCGCGCTTTCAGGAAAATCCTTAAAAATGTGACCGATTGGTCAGACGCTGCAGAAGCAGTAAGATAGAAGATGAGTGTCTAATTCCCTGAATACAGGAGTAAATAATGCAAAAAATCGTGATCGTTGCCAATGGCGCACCTTACGGGAGCGAATCCTTGTTTAACAGCTTGCGGCTGGCCATTGCGTTACGAGAGCAGGAGAGCAATCTGGATCTGCGTCTGTTCCTGATGTCTGATGCGGTCACAGCCGGGTTGCGCGGGCAAAAACCAGGGGAAGGCTACAACATTCAGCAAATGCTGGAGATCCTTACCGCTCAGAATGTACCGGTGAAATTGTGCAAAACCTGTACTGACGGACGCGGGATTAGCACACTTCCTCTGATTGATGGGGTGGAAATCGGTACGCTTGTGGAACTGGCGCAATGGACGCTGTCAGCCGATAAAGTGCTCACATTTTAATGTTTGAGGGGGCGTCTGACGCCCCACTATGAGGGAAGTTTACTCAGGCGAGTCCCGGCCGTAACACACCATCCGGATAATTCTCCGCCAGCAGTTTTTTTACCGATACCAGCAAATCATTCAGCCCATCGTCCTGCATTCCCAGTTTGATAAGCTCCTGTTCCAGTGAAAACAGGTATTGTGCGTTGGTTCCCAGTGGACCGCTCGCCGCCGCAATCAACGGCGCGATGACCTGAGCGCGAGTGTCAGATTCATATTCTGGATGTCGCGGGTCCATAATAAACACAATGGCGTTTACTGTGCGTCCATCATCAAGATCAAGCTGACACCAGGTTGGCAGATAACAGCCGGTAATCATCTCGCGCTTCCACAACAGGGTTAGTTCCTGCTCCAGCGTCTCTTCTGGCAGTCGATAGGCGACGCCTGTGGTGCGTCCGCCCTCTTTCAGTGCAAGCATCCGTCCCGGCTGGTGCGCAGTCCCGCGCCCGGCGGTCAGGCGCAGGCAAAACGCGCGATGCCATCCAACCAGTGTACCGGTGCACGACTCGGTAAACTCCAGTGCCGGATTCCACATCAACGATCCATAACCGAAGATCCACACCGGTCCCTCATCAGGTCGACAAGCCAGCGTCGCCGCCAGCGAAGCCGCCCGTTGCTCTGCTGACCATAAGAGTGATTCTTCAATGGCACCAAATGCCGTTTTACAATCGGCATTCATCAAGAAATCACGCGTTATCACCTTACACCTCCGCCACTGCATACTTCCCTGCGACAACTTTTTGGTGTCTTCCGGACATTTTTACTGCTCATTTTGAAACCACTAACGGGACAATATGCAATCCACGGACCACTTGCAAGGCAACACCGCACGAATAGCTTTAACTAAGCTACCGGTTTTACGATTTTTTATGCCATTTATCATCATCCCCTTTGGCATATTCATGCTTCACAGCAGCCCAGGCCACTTTATGCGCGGTTTCTTCGCGACTGGCGTCATCACGCCGATCTTCTTTATCTTTATATTGATCCCATGCGCTGTTGAACGCTTCTTTATAGATATCCTGGGCATGAGACGGTAGAACGTGCTTTACGCTTTCCGGCAGATCGCTTTTCGTTTTATACGGCATCGTTGACTCCTTTTACAAAGTTGAACATTAAGTGTGGTCAACAATATCTACTCTTGCCAAAACATAAGAATTTTCATGTCAGACTCTTCTTAAGGAGTGCTAAAACAAACATTGTCTAAACGCATTGCTTATTTTTATGGCCCGATGAGTAAAAAATCGACAGTGGGGTAAAAATTCGTAAAATGTTACCGATATCCAGACACTTTCTGTTATTTTTCCTACCTATTTTTTACATTTTCGATAAATTCATCTGCAAAGGGATAACCATAATGTCAAATGCTCAAGAGGCGGTAAAAACCCGCCACAAGGAGACTTCGCTTATTTTCCCGGTTCTGGCGCTGGTAGTGCTGTTCCTGTGGGGAAGCAGCCAGACACTACCAGTGGTCATTGGCATCAATCTTCTTGCTCTTATTGGTATTTTAAGTAGCGCCTTTAGTGTTGTCCGTCATGCGGACGTATTAGCCCATCGCCTGGGAGAACCTTACGGTTCGCTTATTCTTAGCCTTTCAGTGGTTATTCTTGAAGTCAGTTTGATTTCAGCTTTAATGGCAACCGGCGACGCCGCGCCAACGCTAATGCGTGATACGCTCTATTCAATCATTATGATTGTTACCGGTGGGCTGGTTGGCTTTTCATTATTGTTGGGCGGACGCAAGTTTGCCACCCAATATATGAATCTGTTTGGTATCAAGCAGTATTTAATTGCGCTGTTCCCCCTGGCGATAATCGTACTGGTATTTCCAATGGCTCTGCCTGCGGCGAATTTTTCAACCGGTCAGGCGTTACTGGTAGCATTAATTTCTGCGGCAATGTATGGCGTATTTTTGCTGATCCAGACCAAAACGCATCAAAGTTTGTTTGTCTACGAGCACGAAGATGACAGTGATGATGACGACCCGCATCACGGTAAACCGTCTGCCCATAGCAGCCTGTGGCATGCTATCTGGTTGATTATCCATCTGATTGCCGTTATTGCGGTGACCAAAATGAACGCCAGCTCGCTGGAGACATTGCTCGACAGCATGAATGCGCCTGTCGCCTTTACTGGCTTCCTGGTGGCTCTGTTGATTCTGTCGCCGGAAGGTTTAGGTGCGTTAAAAGCAGTGTTGAATAACCAGGTCCAGCGCGCGATGAATCTGTTCTTTGGTTCAGTGTTAGCAACCATTTCGCTTACCGTACCTGTCGTCACGTTAATTGCCTTTATGACGGGTAACGAATTGCAGTTTGCACTTGGTGCGCCAGAAATGGTGGTGATGGTGGCCTCTTTAGTACTGTGCCATATCTCCTTCTCCACCGGACGAACTAACGTGCTCAATGGCGCAGCGCATCTGGCACTGTTTGCCGCCTATTTGATGACGATATTTACCTGACAGTTATATCTCCTCTGATGACAGAAATCGGGGGAGATAATATAAATTCCTGCTTATTGTATTTCTTCATACTACCTGAACAGGTCGTTAATCAGAATTGCGAGCCTGTACCACAACCTGCACGAAACCACTGCAACAGCTGTTGAAAAGCCGGAATGTACTCTTTATTGCAAACATTTCAGGGATGAAGTGAAGATGAATTGAGACGTAATATCCACACCAAGCCGGCGTTATCCGGTGAGGCGCAATGTTGCGGGGGCTTTATCCCTGGTGGCATTGGTTGCTGGAAAGAGAAAACCCCCGCACGTTGAGAGGTAAAACCTGACAACAGAACGGGGGCTAATCTTGAACCATCAACAATTCAAGAATAGCCGCAAAATGTTGTCATTACAACAAGGCGGCTATATGACGCTCGCGCAGTTTGCCATGATTTTCTGGCACGACCTGGCGGCACCGATCCTGGCGGGGATTATTACCGCAGTGATTGTCAGCTGGTGGCGTAACCGGAAGTAAGGTGAAAACGGGCGTCAGGCTGCCGTGATGGCAATATGCGCCCGAAACCGGCCGCAGGGGTAACAGCCTGCGGCCCTTTTTGTATCCGGCCCCCATGAAAAAAGCCTTAACGCAGAACGCTAAGGCTTTAGTTTTCAGGCAAAAAAGATTACTTGCTGGTATCCAGTTCTTCGAAACCTTTCACCAAGTCATCAATCGCTTTCATCTGCTTGAGGAACGGTTCCAGTTTAGCCAGCGGCAGCGCGGATGGACCATCACATTTCGCATGTTCCGGATCCGGATGCGCTTCAATAAACAGCCCCGCCAGACCTACCGCCATACCGGCACGTGCCAACTCAGCCACCTGAGCACGACGACCGCCGGAAGCTGCGCCAAACGGATCGCGGCATTGCAGTGCGTGGGTCACGTCGAAAATCACCGGCGAATTACCAGACACTTTCTTCATTATGCTGAAGCCCAGCATATCGACAACCAGGTTGTCATAGCCGAAGTTAGCACCGCGATCGCAAAGAATCACTTTTTCGTTGCCGCCTTCTTTAAATTTATCAACGATATTACCCATCTGTCCCGGGCTGACAAACTGCGGTTTCTTGACGTTAATTACCGCACCGGTTTTCGCCATGGCTTCCACCAGGTCAGTCTGGCGAGCAAGAAACGCCGGCAACTGAATCACATCCACGACATCCGCAACGGGCTGTGCCTGACTTGGTTCGTGAACGTCGGTGATAATTTTCACACCAAAAGTCTGCTTCAACTCCTGGAAGATTTTCATCCCTTCTTCCAGGCCCGGTCCACGATAAGAGTGGATGGAGGAGCGGTTGGCTTTGTCAAAAGAGGCTTTGAACACGTAAGGGATACCCAGTTTCTGGGTCACGGTTACGTAGTGCTCGCAAATGCGCATCGCCAGATCGCGAGATTCCAGCACGTTCATACCGCCAAACAGTACGAACGGCAGGTCATTTGCTACGTTGATGTCGCCAATGCTAACCACTTTTTGTTTCATAGGATCGCCTTAATCTTGAGTAAAATGTCGATTAATTAATGCAGCACAATATGTTTATGCGCGATGTTATTTATTTGCGCACGGATCATTTCGCTGATCGGGTCTTCCGGACACTGTTCAACGAAATAACTTAAATCGTTCAACGCAACGTGTTCGCAATCCAGTTGCGCATAAATCAACCCGCGATCGCGAATTTCATAGGGATCTTCCGGGTTGAATTGTAATAAAGCTTCGCTGGTGCGTAACGCCAGCTCCATCTGATTTTCTTCCATCAACGAAGCTTTGAGTGTATCCAGCAATTTGCGGATTACCTCAATGTTATCAGCTTCATCAAGGTCTTCATAAAACAGTTCCGCCGACGGGCTGATATTTCCCTTTAACCATACATCCAGCATATGTTCGCTTAACGATTCACCGTTAAAAGGATTAATCAGCCAAATTTCGCCATCCGGACATTCAATGCGCAATATCAGCTGCGTAGGGAAAATCACCGGCAGCAGCGGCAAATCGAGACGATTCGCGACCCATAATAAAACGGCGCCTAACGATACCGCACTGCCCTGTCGATTCTATAACACCTGGTCCAGCCATAATGCATCGGAAAGACGATAAACGCCGCGTGAGGCTTTAAATCCCCAGTCGCCGTAAAACAGCGCGATCAGTTTTTCCAGCTGCTCTTCTAAAGGCAGAAGCTGGCTGATTTCTTCCTTCGCCAGAGTAACGAGACGCTCCAGTTCGTCGTAAACATCTTGCGAGGGAAAATCGCGGCGGATTGCTTCGCAAGCCAGGATCATGCCTTCGCACAATGGCGCTTTATTAAATTCGAAATCAGCTAACGATCTCATGACTTACCCCAGTAACGGTACTTTTGTGGTGGCGAGTTTAATGATGATGTACAGCACCACCAACGCCAGCGGGAAGGCAATAATGCGCGCCTGCTGACTGTGCATACGACGATAATCGAGTGCAATAAAACCCAAAACGATATAAATGATAACTCCAAACAGCTTTTCAGTCAGCCACTGTGCCTGCCCGGAAAATGGCAGGATGTGCGCTTTAGCCATCAACGCAATGCCGCTTAACAATAACACCGTATCGACAACCGGCGGCACAATGCGCGTCCAACGAGCAAATGCCTGTGGATGCTTCTGATAACGTAGCCAGAAACGTAAGGTCAATAGCCCAACAGAAAGCGCGATACTAATGAGATGAACGCTAAGCAGCGTAGAAAAACTTGTCATTGATAATAGCGGCCGAGCGTTACGCGCTCGTTATCCCCATAGTCACGGCAGGTTTCGACGTCATGATACCCCGCGAGGATAAATGCCTGTCGCACCGCTTCACCCTGCTGCCAGCCATGCTCCAGAAGCAGAAAGCCGCCGGATACCAGCGCGTTACGCGACTGTTCGATGATATGCACGATGTCTGCCATTCCACTGTCTGCCGCAACCAGCGCAGTGAGCGGCTCAAAGCGGACATCGCCTTGTTGAAGATGTGGGTCCTGGTCGTCAATATACGGCGGATTGCTGACAATCATCGCAAACTGCTGCCCGGCTAGCGCGCTAAACCAGTCGCTTTGCAGAATGTGGATATTTTTGATAGCCAGATGCTGGGCATTACGTTGCGCCAGAGAGACAGCATCTGGCATACGATCTACAGCGGTAATTTCGCAGTCCGGACGCTCGCAAGCCAGCGCCAGCGCAATCGCCCCGGTACCCGTCCCGAGATCGAGAATACGGCAAGGTTGTTCAGGCAACCGCGCCAGTGCCTGCTCCACCAGACACTCCGTATCCGGGCGCGGAATTAAGGTCGCTGGCGAAACAAATAACGGCAACGACCAGAATTCTCGCACCCCGGTTAAATGAGCAATGGGTTCACCATCGCGACGACGTGTCAGTAGCGCATCAAGTTGCTGACATTGTTCGTCAGTCAGCTGCGTTTCACCAAAGGCGAGAATAAAAGTACGCCCTCTGCCGGTAACATGCTCCAGCAGGATTTCAGCATCACGCCGCGGGCTTTCGCTCGCCTGAAGTTGGCTTATTGCTTCACGTAACCAGTGTTGATATTCCATTATTCCTGCTCGGACAACGCCGCCAGTTGGTCGGCCTGATGTTCCTGGATAATCGGTTCAATCAGCATATCCAGCTTACCTTCCATCACTTCATCCAGGCGGTAGAGCGTCAGGTTGATGCGGTGATCGGTAACGCGCCCCTGCGGGAAGTTGTAAGTACGGTTACGGTCGCTGCGATCGCCACTCCCCAGCAGGTTACGACGGGTAGACGCTTCGGCCTGTTGCCGTTTTGCCATTTCAGCAGCGTGGATGCGAGCACCGAGTACAGAAAGTGCTTTAGCTTTGTTTTTATGTTGTGAACGTTCGTCCTGACATTCAACAACAATTCCGGTCGGCAAGTGAGTAATACGAATTGCCGAATCGGTGGTGTTAACGTGCTGACCACCCGCCCCTGACGAGCGGAAAGTATCAATGCGTAAATCTGCTGGGTTGATGTCCGGCAGTTCTGCATCAGGCAGTTCTGGCATTACCGCAACGGTACAAGCAGAAGTATGAATACGACCCTGCGATTCCGTAGCAGGAACACGCTGCACGCGATGACCGCCAGATTCGAATTTCAAACGACCATATACACCATCACCGCTAATTTTGGCGATGATCTCTTTATAACCACCATGTTCACCCTCGCTGGCGCTCATGATTTCTACACGCCAGCGGCGGGCTTCGGCGTAACGGCTGTACATACGGAACAGATCGCCAGCGAACAGCGCCGCTTCGTCGCCGCCGGTTCCGGCACGGACTTCGAGGAAGGCGTTACGTTCGTCATCAGGATCTTTTGGTAGTAACAGAACCTGTAATTGCTGTTCCAGTTGCTCGCTTTTTTCTTTAGCTTCGCGCAGTTCATCCTGCGCCATCTCACGCATTTCAGGATCGTCGAGCATCATCTGTGCGGTTTCGATATCTTCCTGAACCTGTTGCCAGTCGGTAAAACAGCGCGAAACATCACTTAACTGCGCATATTCACGAGATAATGCGCGAAAACGTTCCTGGTCAGCGATGGTTTGCGCATCACCCAGCAGCGCCTGAACTTCTTCATGGCGTTCATGCAGGGCTTCCAGTTTGGCAACGATAGAAGGCTTCATAGGCGTAAATGCACCCTGTAAAAAAAGAAAATGATGTACTGCTACTCCAGCCCGAGGCTGTCGCGCAGAATATTCAGGCGTTCGTTATCCCCGTCACGGGCGGCCTGTTGAAGTGATTTTGTTGGTGCATGGATCAGGCGGTTAGTCAGTTTCCATGCCAGATCCTGCATAATGGTTTGCGCATCACCGCCCTGTTCAAGGGCCGCTAACGCTTTAGCAGTTAACTCATCACGAACCTGCTCTGCCTGGCTACGATAATCGCGAATAGTTTCGCTGGCGCTTTGTGCTCGAAGCCATGCCATAAATTCACTGGCCTCCTGGGCGACGATAGTTTCCGCCTCCACAGCAGCGGCTTTCCGTTGCGCCAGGTTGTGCGAAATAATGCTTTGCAGATCGTCAACGCTATAAAGATAAGCATTCGCCAGTTTACCAACTTCCGGCTCAACATCGCGCGGAACGGCAATATCCACCAGCAGCATTGGTTGATTGCGACGGCTTTTTAATGCGCGCTCCACCATGCCTTTACCGATAATCGGCAACGGGCTGGCGGTGGAACTGATGATGATATCGGCTTCGCGCAGACGTTCGTCGATATCACTCAGGGCAATCACTTCCGCGCCAACCTCATCTGCCAGAATTTGGGCACGTTCGCGAGTGCGGTTGGCGATAATCATCTTCTGTACTTTGTGTTCGCGCAGATGACGTGCCACCAGCTCGATGGTTTCGCCCGCGCCAACCAGCAGTACCGTCACCGTAGAGAGCGATTCAAAGATCTGCCGCGCCAGCGTACAAGCCGCAAAAGCGACAGACACAGCACTGGCACCGATATCTGTTTCAGTGCGAACGCGTTTCGCCACAGAGAAAGATTTCTGAAACATGCGTTCCAGTTCGCTGGCCTTCATATGACCTTTTTGCGAATCGGCAAACGCTTTTTTAACCTGACCGAGGATCTGCGGCTCGCCAAGGACGAGAGAATCAAGCCCACTGGCAACGCGCATTAAATGACTGACCGCATCGTTATCCTGATGCCAGTAGAGGCTATTACGCAGATCGTCTTCGTTGAGATTATGGTAATCACACAACCAGCGAATGAGCGCCTCTTGCAGGTCATCCCGTTCTTCAACGCTGAGATAAAGTTCTGTGCGGTTACACGTCGACAGCACCACACCGCCCTGCACCATCGGCTGCGCGAGCAGACTGTCAAGCGCCTGATCGAGCTTATCCGGCGAAAACGATACACGTTCTCGCAGCGATACAGGTGCCGTTTTATGGTTGATACCGAGTGCTAAAAGGGTCATGTCTGCGGGAAATAATACCAACGTTGATAGGGTTAGTCTGCTTGCATCATACAGGATGCGTAAGATCAATAAAAGAGAGCGCCCCCTTTTGGAGTAATTGCCGAAAGCCGTTAGATTCTGGCAATTAAGACAACGTGAACATAGACGATGGCTAACGGTAACGCTAGCATTAAGGGTTATAACTGCAACGTATCTCAAGGACTTGTCATTATTATGCCCCTGCCCGATTTTCGTCTTATCCGCCTGCTACCGCTGGCTGCTCTTGTGCTCACTGCCTGTTCCGTTACCACGCCCAAAGGTCCTGGCAAAAGCCCGGATTCGCCACAATGGCGTCAGCATCAGCAAGACGTGCGCAATCTTAATCAGTATCAAACTCGCGGCGCGTTCGCTTATATTTCTGACCAACAAAAAGTGTACGCCCGTTTCTTCTGGCAACAAACTGGCCAGGATCGCTACCGTCTGCTGCTGACTAACCCATTGGGCAGCACGGAACTGGAGCTGAATGCTCAACCGGGTAACGTGCAGTTAGTCGACAATAAAGGTCAGCGTTATACCTCCGATGACGCCGAAGAGATGATTGGCAAATTGACCGGAATGCCAATTCCGCTCAACAGCTTGCGCCAGTGGATTTTAGGTTTACCGGGTGATGCGACTGACTACAAACTTGACGACCAGTACCGCCTGAGCGAAATCACCTACAGCCAGAATGGCAAAAACTGGAAAGTTGTTTACGGTGGTTATGACACAAAAACTCAACCTGCGATGCCAGCCAATATGGAACTCACCGACGGTGGTCAACGCATCAAGTTAAAAATGGATAACTGGATAGTGAAATAATGCGGACACAGTGGCCCTCTCCGGCAAAACTTAATCTGTTTTTATACATTACCGGTCAGCGTGCGGATGGTTACCACACGCTGCAAACGCTGTTTCAGTTTCTTGATTACGGCGACACCATCAGCATTGAGCTTCGTGACGATGGGGATATTCGTCTGTTAACGCCCGTTGAAGGCGTGGAACATGAAGATAACCTGATCGTTCGCGCAGCGAGGTTGTTGATGAAAACTGCGGCAGACAGCGGGCGTCTTTCGACGGGAAGCGGTGCGAATATCAGCATTGACAAGCGTTTGCCGATGGGCGGCGGTCTCGGCGGTGGTTCATCCAATGCCGCGACGGTTCTGGTGGCGTTAAATCATCTCTGGCAATGCGGACTAAGCATGGATGAGCTGGCGGAAATGGGGCTGACGCTGGGCGCAGATGTTCCTGTCTTTGTCCGTGGTCATGCCGCCTTTGCCGAAGGTGTTGGCGAAATATTAACGCCGGTAGACCCGCCAGAGAAATGGTATCTGGTCGCACACCCTGGCGTGAGTATTCCGACGCCGGTGATTTTTAAAGATCCTGAACTCCCGCGCAATACGCCAAAAAGGTCAATAGAAACGTTGCTAAAATGTGAATTCAGCAATGATTGCGAGGTTATCGCAAGAAAACGTTTTCGCGAGGTTGATGCGGTGCTTTCCTGGCTGTTAGAATACGCCCCGTCGCGCCTGACTGGGACAGGGGCCTGTGTCTTTGCTGAATTTGATACAGAGTCTGAAGCCCGCCAGGTGCTAGAGCAAGCCCCGGAATGGCTCAATGGCTTTGTGGCGAAAGGCGTTAATCTTTCCCCATTGCACAGAGCCATGCTTTAAGCCGGGCAAGCTGAGTTTCGGTGACAACGTCACCTTGTTCCAGACGTTGCATCGCGCTCTTTAATACACCGCCTGGAAAGAATCATGCCTGGCCCGCACAGTTTTCGGCAGATTCTTTCCACCAATGGACGCATGCCTGAGGTTCTTCTCGTGCCTGATATGAAGCTTTTTGCTGGTAACGCCACCCCGGAACTAGCACAACGTATTGCCAACCGCCTGTACACTTCACTCGGCGACGCCGCTGTAGGTCGCTTTAGCGACGGCGAAGTCAGTGTACAAATTAATGAAAATGTACGCGGTGGTGATATTTTCATCATCCAGTCCACTTGTGCCCCTACTAACGACAACCTGATGGAATTAGTCGTTATGGTTGATGCCCTGCGTCGTGCTTCCGCAGGTCGTATCACCGCTGTTATCCCCTACTTTGGCTATGCGCGCCAGGACCGTCGCGTCCGTTCCGCTCGTGTACCAATCACTGCGAAAGTGGTTGCAGACTTCCTCTCCAGCGTCGGTGTTGACCGTGTGCTGACAGTGGATCTGCACGCTGAACAGATTCAGGGTTTCTTCGACGTTCCGGTTGATAACGTATTTGGTAGCCCGATCCTGCTGGAAGACATGCTGCAGCTGAATCTGGATAACCCAATTGTGGTTTCTCCGGACATCGGCGGCGTTGTGCGTGCCCGCGCTATCGCTAAGCTGCTGAACGATACCGATATGGCAATCATCGACAAACGTCGTCCGCGTGCGAACGTTTCCCAGGTGATGCATATCATCGGTGACGTTGCAGGTCGTGACTGCGTACTGGTCGATGATATGATCGACACTGGCGGTACGCTGTGTAAAGCTGCTGAAGCTCTGAAAGAACGTGGTGCTAAACGTGTATTTGCGTACGCGACTCACCCGATCTTCTCTGGCAACGCGGCGAACAACCTGCGTAACTCTGTAATTGATGAAGTCGTTGTCTGCGATACCATTCCGCTGAGCGATGAAATCAAATCACTGCCGAACGTGCGTACTCTGACCCTGTCAGGTATGCTGGCCGAAGCGATTCGTCGTATCAGCAACGAAGAATCGATCTCTGCCATGTTCGAACACTAATCGAACCCGGCTAAAAGACCCGCTGCGGCGGGTTTTTTTGTCTGTAATATCCATTTGTATGACCTATGCCTCCTTCACCTGCCATTTAGTTGACAGATGATGCGCTCACGGATGAAACATTATTGTGAACAAAATATTTTCCTCACATGTGATGCCTTTCCGCGCTCTGATCGACGCTTGCTGGAAAGAAAAATATACTGCCGCACGGTTTACCCGTGACCTGATTGCCGGGATAACCGTCGGGATTATTGCTATCCCGCTGGCAATGGCGTTAGCTATTGGTAGTGGTGTGGCACCCCAGTACGGTTTATATACCGCAGCTGTTGCGGGGATTGTCATTGCTCTGACGGGTGGGTCACGCTTTAGCGTTTCCGGTCCGACTGCGGCATTTGTGGTAATTCTCTATCCCGTTTCGCAACAGTTTGGACTGGCAGGACTGCTGGTTGCGACCTTGCTGTCGGGGATCTTTTTGATTCTGATGGGGCTGGCACGCTTTGGTCGCCTGATTGAGTATATTCCGGTTTCCGTCACCTTAGGTTTCACCTCGGGTATCGGGATCACCATCGGTACCATGCAGATTAAAGATTTTCTCGGTCTGCAAATGGCCCATGTCCCGGAACATTATCTACAAAAAGTCGGCGCATTATTTATGGCGCTGCCGACCATTAATGTGGGTGATGCAGCCATTGGCATTGTGACGCTTGGCATTCTGGTTTTCTGGCCGCGTCTGGGCATTCGTTTGCCTGGTCACCTTCCGGCCTTGCTGGCTGGTTGCGCGGTGATGGGGATTGTTAACCTGCTCGGCGGACATGTTGCTACCATCGGTTCGCAGTTCCACTACGTTCTGGCCGATGGTTCTCAGGGTAACGGTATTCCGCAATTGCTGCCACAACTGGTGCTGCCGTGGGATCTACCTGATTCAGAATTCACGCTAACCTGGGATTCTATTCGCACCCTGCTGCCTGCGGCATTCTCAATGGCAATGCTCGGCGCAATCGAATCTCTGCTCTGCGCCGTGGTGCTGGATGGTATGACCGGGACGAAACACAAGGCGAACAGCGAACTGGTTGGACAGGGACTGGGGAATATTATCGCTCCGTTCTTTGGTGGTATTACCGCTACAGCTGCCATCGCGCGTTCTGCCGCTAACGTCCGTGCCGGGGCAACTTCCCCTATCTCGGCGGTGATCCACTCTATTCTGGTTATTCTTGCCCTGCTGGTACTGGCACCGCTGCTCTCCTGGCTGCCGCTTTCCGCCATGGCAGCCCTGCTGTTGATGGTGGCGTGGAACATGAGTGAAGCGCACAAAGTGGTCGACTTGCTGCGTCATGCACCGAAAGATGACATCATCGTCATGCTGCTGTGCATGTCGCTGACCGTGCTGTTCGATATGGTTATTGCCATCAGCGTGGGGATCGTGCTGGCATCGCTGCTGTTTATGCGTCGTATCGCACGTATGACTCGCCTGGCACCGGTAGTCGTAGACGTTCCAGACGATGTCCTGGTTCTGCGCGTTATTGGCCCGCTGTTTTTTGCTGCCGCAGAAGGCTTATTCACGGACCTGGAGTCACGTCTTGAAGGCAAACGGATTGTGATTCTGAAGTGGGATGCCGTTCCGGTACTTGATGCTGGTGGTCTTGATGCGTTCCAGCGTTTTGTGAAGCGTCTGCCCGAAGGATGTGAACTGCGCGTGTGCAACCTGGAATTCCAGCCACTGCGCACTATGGCTCGCGCAGGCATTCAACCGATCCTGGGACGCCTCGCATTCTTCCCGAATCGTCGCGCGGCGATGGCGGATTTATAAGTACGAGATTGACCAGTCAGCGCAAACTGACTGGTCAGCAAACTGCATTATTTGTTAGCTATGACGGCGATTGTCGCTACGGCGGCAACGTTTGTCATAGTGGCGAACCCACCAGTAACGGTCGCACACCTGTTCATGCCCGCCAACACGGGCACCCGCCAGCCAGAGAATCGCACCGACGAAAATACTTAGCACAGCACCATGTGCGAAATACTGGGGCATATTAAACTGTGGTAACTGGTTGAGGATTGAATACCCCACGCCGACCACCATTACCACCAGACCCAACCCCATGAGCACGTTACCGAGTAACGAAGCGTTTTTGCGTTTCATATGTCACCTCCGGAACTTTCTGGGTTGTAACAGGGAATACCCCTCTTCCTTATGTGTAAAGTATAGACAACACCCTGTAGGTTATGTGCGGGTGTGATCACAATTACAACCCTTATTTCAACAAAACTTTACAAATAAACGCCTGAACACCTTGACTTTCTAATAGTCCACTCAGGCAATAATTGCATTATCTGCATTTGATACGCAGTTTTTTGTCAAGCGGGGCCGCAACCAGTAAACTACGCGCCAGTTATGTACACACTCAGGACAAAAAAACGTGACGATTAAATTGATTGTCGGCCTGGCGAACCCCGGTGCTGAATACGCCGCAACGCGACATAATGCTGGTGCCTGGTTCGTTGACTTACTGGCAGAGCGATTGCGCGCTCCGCTGCGCGAAGAGGCTAAATTCTTTGGTTATACTTCGCGAGTCACCCTTGGAGGCGAAGATGTCCGCCTGTTAGTCCCGACTACATTTATGAATCTCAGCGGCAAAGCCGTTGCGGCGATGGCCAGTTTTTTCCGCATTAATCCGGACGAAATTCTGGTGGCCCACGACGAACTGGATCTGCCTCCTGGCGTCGCCAAATTTAAGTTGGGTGGCGGTCATGGTGGTCACAATGGACTGAAAGACATCATCAGTAAATTGGGTAATAACCCTAACTTTCACCGTTTACGCATCGGAATCGGTCATCCGGGCGATAAAAATAAAGTTGTCGGTTTTGTGTTAGGCAAACCGCCTGTTAGTGAACAGAAGTTAATTGATGAAGCCATCGACGAAGCGGCGCGTTGTACTGAAATGTGGTTTACAGATGGCTTGACCAAAGCAACGAACCGATTGCACGCCTTTAAAGCGCAATAAGTCGTTGTCTGCGGCATTTTTGCCGAGTGCCGTGTATAATAGGCAAAGTTATTTCCATTTCTGCAATCTGTTAGCAATAACAGGTTGATTATTAAGATATTAAGGTGATTTAAATCATGGGATTCAAATGCGGTATCGTCGGTTTGCCCAACGTCGGGAAATCTACCCTGTTCAACGCGCTGACCAAAGCCGGTATTGAAGCGGCCAACTTTCCATTCTGCACCATCGAGCCGAACACGGGCGTCGTACCAATGCCTGACCCTCGCCTGGATCAACTGGCTGAAATCGTAAAACCGCAGCGTACACTTCCCACGACCATGGAATTTGTCGATATCGCCGGTCTGGTAAAAGGCGCATCGAAAGGCGAAGGTCTGGGTAACCAGTTCCTGACCAACATCCGTGAAACCGAAGCGATCGGTCACGTTGTTCGCTGCTTTGAAAATGACAACATCATTCACGTTTCCGGCAAAGTTAACCCGGCGGATGATATTGAAGTTATCAACACCGAACTGGCGCTGGCGGATCTCGACACCTGTGAACGTGCGATTCATCGCGTACAGAAGAAAGCCAAAGGTGGCGATAAAGACGCGAAAGCCGAGCTGGCGGTACTGGAAAAATGCCTGCCCCAGCTGGAAAACGCAGGTATGCTGCGTGCGCTGGATTTAAGCGCTGAAGAGAAAGCGGCTGTTCGTTACCTGAGCTTCCTGACGCTAAAACCAACAATGTACATCGCCAACGTCAACGAAGACGGTTTTGAAAACAACCCGTATCTTGACCAGGTGCGTGAAATCGCAGCGAAAGAAGGTTCTGTTGTAGTTCCGGTTTGTGCTGCTGTTGAAGCAGACATTGCCGAACTGGACGACGAAGAGCGTGACGAGTTTATGCAGGAGCTTGGGCTGGAAGAGCCGGGCCTGAACCGTGTGATCCGTGCCGGTTATAAGCTGCTGAACCTGCAAACTTACTTCACCGCTGGGGTGAAAGAAGTGCGTGCATGGACCATTCCGGTTGGTGCAACCGCGCCGCAGGCAGCGGGCAAAATCCATACTGATTTTGAAAAAGGCTTTATCCGTGCACAAACCATCTCGTTTGAAGATTTCATCACTTACAAAGGTGAACAAGGCGCGAAAGAAGCAGGCAAAATGCGTGCAGAAGGCAAAGATTACATCGTTAAAGATGGCGATGTGATGAACTTCCTGTTCAACGTCTAATTCCGCTAATACTACCCTGGCGGTTAATAACGAGCCATTATGTGAGTTGCACGTAATGGCTTTTTTACGCCTGCTACGCGTCTTCTTTCAATTCTGAGTTACCAAAACTCATAATCAGACTCCTGACAATATTAACAATGCAGCTTTTATGTGATAACAATCACAGTGCATTAACCGTTCAAGAGTTTGTCATGAAAAAAACATTTACCTTCAGCCTGTTAGCAATTGTCTTTGCAAGCCTGTTGAGTGCTTGTGTTCCCCACCATCATCACCGCCACAGCGATGGCCCTCGTGGTCCTGCGCCCTCCGGTAAGCCAATGCCACCTTCAAATGGTGGGCCAAATCACGGCAGTCATGGTCGCTATTAATTAGCAATTCATAGCGGGAAAGTACATACTCTCCCGCTATCCACGGCGCTTAAACTGCCCTGCATCAATGCCATGTTGCTTCATTTTCCGCCACAGCGTAGTGCGGCCGATTCCAAGTAAAGCCGACATTTCCTGAATGCGACCGCCTGTGACCTGGGCTGCGTTAATAATTGCCTCTTTTTCAACTTCCGCAAATGACAGACTGGTGGAAAGGCGAGTGGCGCTGACATCATCTGTCGCCTGCTCGGTAAAGAGATGTTCAGGTAAATCACTGACGCGAATGCGCCCGTTATCACTACTCAGAGCAAGATTCTCGATGACGCTGTAAAGTTCAAAATCGTTGCCAGGCCATGCACAGGAAACCAGGCGAGCGAGGGCATCGTCATCAATTTTCAGCCGCGTAGAGAAGCGTTTTTCAAGACTGTGTAATTTGTTATTCACCAGCGCCGGAATGCTGCCACGCCGCATACGCAGAGGCGGGATGGTAATTTCAAATGCATGCAGCGCGTAATACAGCTGGCGACTAAAACGATTTTGTTCCACCAGCATTGCCAGGTCCGCGGTCGTTGTGGCAATCACTTTGACATCAATGGGTATTAAACGCCGCGCATCCAGTCGCGTGATAACACCCTGCTTGATAACCTGAAGCAAAGCAGACTGTAACTCCACCGCCAGATATTCAATCTTTTCAAGAAACAGCGTGCCGCCGTGCGCCAGTTCCAGCCGACTCAGACGGCCATTTTCATTATCCGTGCGATCGCCACCAATAAATTCTTCCGCCAGCGCCGCATCACCATATAACTCACAATTGACGGCGATATAAGGCCCCGCTGCACGCTCGCTTTCATTATGAATTGCCTGACTTAGCAGTGCCTTGCCCACGCCCTCTTCTCCACAAAGCAGGACAGGAAAGCTACTGCGCGCCGCCTGGCGACCAAAATGAATCAAGCGGCGGGTTTGCGGATCGTCCTGTGGCATATGAGCGAAGGTATGGCTGACTTTTCCTAATTGACTGGTCATTAACTGCCGCATCTGTTCCACAGGATGGAGCAACAAAATAAAGCTGGTTCCCTGCGTTTCTATTATCGGTTTAAGGGTTATCACCGCATCAATAAACTGGTGCTGGCTTTCAAAGGTTGCTTCTACGTGTTTGAGCGGATGTGCCTGTTTTATTGCTTGTTGCAATACGGCGGGTAACGTTAAGAGTTCAGTGATTGCCCGTCCCTGACTTGCCGTCGCGTCAAGGCGTAAGACCCGCGCCGCCTGGGCATTAATAAATTGCAAATTACCCTGCTCGTCCCAGCTAATCACGCCATCATCCATACTTTCTAACAGGGCATTAAGTTGATTTAAATGACGGTTAGTTTCAGCGAGCAAACTGTCCGTCAGCAGTAAATTTCCGACCTCGCGTGCGATTGCCAACGTCAACGGCAAATCAGCTGCGGTAGTTTGCTCAACCGGACACGCCAGCGCTATTGTTCCCGTCAATCGGCCCTTGCTGTCAAACAACGGCGTTGCACAAAAGGCCCAGTTCCAGAGTGCCTGTTTGAAATGTTGATCGGCCATCGTTTTCACGGCCTGACCAGAGATAGCCGCTAACGATAGCGCACAAGTACCAATAATTCCCTCGGCGCAATACGTGCCGTCATTGAATCCCAGTGCACTTAGTTGCTGCAAGGTTTGCGGATCGCCATTACGGCTGAGAATGCAGGCGGTTTCATCGAGGATAAGCAGCGCACACGCTCGCGGTGCCATATATTCCCAGGCATCTTCCAGCGCAGCCTGCCCGAGCGTCAGCATCGCTTTCTTACGCCGATAAATAGACGCAAATGTCACGCCCTGGGCCTGGTGTGGTACGTTCCATGTCTCCCGTTTCATCAGCTTAATGCATCGCTCCCAGGAGGTTGCAATTAAGGGAGATATGTCCCGACCATCGTTGTTAAAAGCGCTACTCATATCCCGCATCCCTTATGACAAAAGGTGTTCCGGCTCGCAATTTTAAGTATTAATACACGTAAAAGTTTCAATATGGAACATTCATTAAAGAATATGTTTCACTATGAAACATAATTTGGGCTAATTTTCTTTTCCCTTGCCTGATGCACAATGGATTCATCGGCAGTCAGTGGTCGCCGTGTCGTTGAACATCATCCATGCCCTACCGTAATTGCTGGAGCAAAATAATGAAAAAATTGATCAATGATGTGCAAGACGTACTGGACGAACAACTGGCAGGACTAGCGAAGGCGCATCCATCGCTGACACTGCATCAGGATCCGGTGTATGTCACCCGAGCTGATGCCCCCGTTGCAGGGAAAGTCGCCCTGCTGTCGGGTGGCGGCAGCGGACACGAGCCGATGCACTGTGGCTATATCGGTCAGGGGATGCTTTCGGGAGCCTGTCCGGGCGAAATTTTCACCTCACCGACGCCCGATAAAATCTTTGAATGCGCCATGCAAATTGATGGCGGCGAAGGTGTACTGTTGATTATCAAAAATTACACCGGCGATATTCTTAACTTCGAAACAGCAACCGAGTTACTGCACGATAGCGGCGTAAAAGTGACCACTGTGGTCATTGATGACGACGTTGCAGTAAAAGACAGTCTTTATACCGCCGGGCGGCGCGGCGTTGCCAACACCGTATTAATTGAAAAACTCGTAGGTGCAGCGGCGGAGCGTGGCGACTCACTGGACGCCTGTGCGGAACTGGGGCGTAAGTTGAATAATCAAGGCCACTCAATAGGTATCGCTCTCGGTGCCTGTACCGTTCCTGCCGCGGGCAAACCTTCTTTTACCCTGGCGGATAATGAGATGGAGTTTGGCGTCGGCATTCATGGTGAGCCAGGTATTGACCGCCGCCCCTTCTCTTCCCTTGATCAAACCGTCGATGAAATGTTCGACACCCTGCTGGAAAATGGCTCATACCATCGCACTTTGCGTTTCTGGGATTATCAACAAGGCAGCTGGCAGGAAGAATCACAAACTAAACAACCGCTCCAGTCTGGCGATCGGGTGATTGCGCTGGTTAACAATCTTGGCGCAACTCCGCTTTCTGAGCTGTACGGCGTCTATAACCGCCTGACCACACGTTGCCAGCAAGCGGGATTGACTATCGAGCGTAATTTAATTGGCGCGTACTGCACCTCACTGGATATGACCGGTTTCTCAATCACCTTACTGAAAGTTGATGACGAAACGCTGGCACTCTGGGACGCCCCGGTCCACACCCCGGCCCTTAACTGGGGTAAATAAGGAGATAGCAATGTCACTGAGCAGAACTCAAATTGTTAACTGGCTCACTCGTTGTGGCGATATTTTCAGCACCGAGAGCGAGTATCTTACCGGACTGGATCGCGAAATTGGCGACGCTGACCACGGGCTAAATATGAACCGAGGCTTTAGCAAAGTGGTGGAAAAACTCCCTGCTATCGCAGATAAAGATATCGGTTTCATTCTCAAGAATACCGGTATGACGCTACTTTCCAGCGTCGGTGGTGCCAGTGGTCCGCTTTTCGGTACCTTCTTTATCCGCGCCGCACAGGCGACCCAGGCACGGCAAAGCCTGACGCTGGAAGAGCTTTATCAGATGTTCCGCGATGGCGCGGACGGCGTAATCAGTCGCGGGAAAGCCGAACCTGGCGATAAAACCATGTGTGATGTGTGGGTGCCGGTGGTGGAATCGTTACGTCAGTCCAGCGAGCAAAATCTCTCTATTCCGGCGGCGCTCGAAGCTGCCAGTAGCGTCGCCGAATCCGCTGCACAAAGTACGATTACGATGCAAGCTCGCAAAGGCCGTGCCAGTTATCTCGGTGAACGCAGTATTGGTCACCAGGACCCCGGTGCGACCTCGGTGATGTTTATGATGCAAATGTTGGCGTTAGCCGCAAAAGAGTAAGGAATTGGTGATGGTAAACCTGGTCATAGTTTCACATAGCAGCCGACTGGGAGAAGGCGTCGGTGAATTAGCCCGTCAGATGTTAATGAGTGATAATTGTAAAATCGCCATTGCCGCGGGAATTGACGATCCACAAAATCCCATTGGTACCGATGCCGTCAAAGTGATGGAGGCCATCGAATCTGTTGCCGATACCGACCATGTGCTGGTCATGATGGATATAGGAAGCGCATTATTGAGTGCTGAAACTGCGCTGGAATTGCTGGCTCCCGAGATCGCCGCAAAAGTACGTTTGTGTGCTGCGCCGTTGGTCGAAGGTACACTGGCAGCAACGGTTAGCGCGGCCTCGGGGGCGGAGATCGACAAAGTGATCTTTGACGCCATGCATGCGCTGGAAGCCAAACGTGAACAACTGGGTTTACCCTCCTCCAACACTGAAATCTCTGACACATGTCCTTCGTACGATGAAGAAGCCCGTTCTCTGGCGGTGGTCATAAAAAACCGTAACGGCCTGCATGTACGTCCGGCCTCCCGGCTGGTTTATACCTTATCGACATTTAATGCCGATATGTTGCTGGAGAAAAACGGCAAATGCGTCACACCGGAGAGTATTAACCAGATTGCGTTACTACAAGTTCGCTATAACGATACGCTGCGCCTGATTGCGAAAGGGCCAGAAGCTGAAGAGGCACTGATCGCTTTCCGTCAGCTGGCTGAAGATAACTTTGGTGAAACGGAGGAAGTTGCTCCACCTATTCTGCGTCCCGTTCCGCCTGTTTCGGGTAAAGCCTTTTATTATCAACCGGTTTTATGTACGGTACAGGCAAAATCAACCCTGACCGTGGATGAAGAACAAGAACGATTACGCCAGGCCATTGACTTCACGTTATTAGATCTGATGACGTTAACAGCGAAAGCAGAAGCCAGCGGGCTTGACGATATTGCCGCAATCTTTTCTGGTCACCATACACTGTTAGATGATCCGGAACTGCTGGCGGCGGCAAGCGAACTCCTTCAGCATGAACATTGCACGGCAGAATATGCCTGGCAGCAAGTTCTTAAAGAACTTAGCCAGCAATACCAGCAACTGGATGATGAATATCTACAGGCTCGCTATATTGATGTGGACGATCTTCTGCATCGCACCCTGGTCCACCTGACCCAAACGAAAGAAGAACTCCCGCAGTTTAACTCGCCAACGATTCTACTGGCGGAGAACATCTATCCCTCCACAATACTGCAACTGGATCCGGCGGTTGTAAAAGGTATTTGCCTTAGCGCCGGAAGTCCGCTATCCCACAGCGCCCTGATCGCCCGTGAACTGGGGATTGGCTGGATTTGCCAGCAGGGTGAGAAACTGTATGCGATACAACCAGAAGAAACGCTAACGCTGGACGTTAAAACGCAACGTTTCAGCCGTCAGGGTTAAACCACCGTTCGGATGGCATCGTTCTGATGCCATCCGGCTATTTACTCTGCACGGATGATTTTTAACTACCTGTTATATTTTTTACCAAATCATGATGATTTTTTCTGCGCTAATCGCGAACCCAACGCCGCTGGCTGGCTAACAAACAGACGTTATTTGATCACTCTATTTCGACGTTATTTATCCCTTTAATTCCCTTTTCTAAAATGCCTGACCGTTCGCAGAATGAGATTTCGATCATGCAGCTAGTGCGATCCTGAACTAAGGTTTTCTGATACTTGAATACCGTTTTATTCGGTTTCGCCAAAGGAGAATGATTGATGAAATCCCCCGCAGCTTCTCGCCCGCTAAAAATGGCGTTAATTCCAGCCTGCATCTTTTTGTGTTTCGCTGCGCTATCGGTGCAGGCAGAAGAAACACCGGTAACGCCACAGCCGCCTGATATTTTATTAGGGCCGCTGTTTAATGATGTGCAAAACGCCAAACTTTTTCCGGACCAAAAAACCTTTGCCGATGCCGTGCCGAACAGCGATCCGCTGATGATCCTTGCTGATTATCGGATGCAGCAAAACCAGAGCGGATTTGATCTACGCCATTTCGTTAACGTCAATTTCACCCTGCCGAAAGAGGGCGAGAAATATGTTCCGCCAGAGGGGCAATCACTGCGCGAACATATTGACGGACTTTGGCCGGTATTAACGCGTTCTACCGAAAACACCGAAAAATGGGATTCTCTATTACCGCTGCCAAAACCTTATGTCGTGCCAGGCGGACGTTTTCGCGAGGTATATTACTGGGACAGTTACTTCACCATGTTAGGACTTGCCGAAAGCGGTCACTGGGATAAAGTCGCGGATATGGTGGCCAATTTTGCTCATGAAATAGACACTTACGGTCATATTCCCAACGGCAACCGCAGTTACTATTTAAGCCGCTCGCAGCCGCCCTTCTTTGCCCTGATGGTAGAGTTACTGGCGCAGCATGAAGGCGACGCCGCGTTGAAACAATACCTGCCGCAAATGCAAAAAGAATATGCTTACTGGATGGACGGTGTTGAAAACCTGCAAGCCGGACAACAGGAAAAACGCGTTGTAAAACTTCAGGATGGTACCCTTCTCAACCGCTACTGGGACGATCGCGATACGCCACGACCAGAGTCATGGGTGGAAGATATTGCCACTGCCAAAAGCAATCCGAATCGACCTGCCACTGAAATTTACCGCGACCTGCGCTCTGCCGCTGCGTCTGGCTGGGATTTCAGCTCGCGCTGGATGGACAATCCGCAGCAGTTAAACACCTTACGCACCACCAGCATCGTACCGGTCGATCTGAACAGCTTGATGTTCAAAATGGAAAAAATCCTCTCCCGCGCCAGCAAAGCTGCCGGAGATAACGCGATGGCAAACCAGTACGAAACGCTGGCGAATGCCCGTCAAAAAGGGATCGAAAAATACCTGTGGAACGATCAACAAGGCTGGTATGCCGATTACGACCTGAAAAGTCATAAAGTGCGCAATCAGTTAACCGCGGCCGCCCTGTTCCCGCTGTACGTCAATGCGGCAGCGAAAGATCGCGCCAGCAAAATGGCGACGGCGACGAAAACACATCTGCTGCAACCAGGCGGCCTGAACACCACGTCGGTGAAAAGTGGGCAACAATGGGATGCGCCAAACGGCTGGGCACCGTTGCAGTGGGTCGCGACAGAAGGATTACAAAACTACGGGCAAAAAGAGGTGGCGATGGACATTAGCTGGCACTTCCTGACCAATGTTCAGCACACCTATGACCGGGAGAAAAAGCTGGTGGAAAAATATGATGTCAGCACCACCGGAACAGGGGGCGGCGGTGGCGAATATCCATTACAGGATGGCTTTGGCTGGACCAATGGCGTGACGCTGAAAATGCTGGATTTGATCTGCCCGAAAGAGCAACCGTGTGACAATGTTCCGGCGACGCGTCCACTCAGTGAATCAACAACACAGCCGCTAAAACAAAAAGAGGCGGAACCTACGCCTTAACTTTACTGTATATCGAGCAATGCCATTACGTGCATAAAATTGGCATTGCTCTTTCTTCATCACGAAATACCAAATACCACTCTTTCTACGGTCTATGCCTTTATTTTCTTTTATTAGAGAAGATTTTAATTTTATTTTATCAACTTGTTAATCATTACACCTCTATTTATATTTTCCCCCACTCCCCATTCTCCCTGACAATTTTCTTGTGGAACAAAGTGTTATTTAAGAAACAAGCAAATCATTCTGTCTCTTTAGACAAATTTTGACATCAAACATGATCCTTTTCGCTATATGTGTAAGTATATAGCGGTTTTAATTATCAGGATATTACTTATGTCACTAACCAGACGGAGGTTTACACAGATTCTTGCGTCGACATTGTTCCTGCATCATCTGCCGTCCTTTGCACAATCAGTCAAATTCTGGGCCTCACGGACGCTTCCCGAAGCCCAAAACATTACACGCATCGTCAGCGCAGGCGCGCCCGCCGATTTACTATTGCTGGCTGTCGCGCCAGAAAAAATGGTCGGTTTTTCCTCTTTTGATTTTGCCCGTCAGGCATTAATTCCATTGCCAGAGCACATTCGCCAGTTCCCCAGGCTGGGACGACTCACCGGGCGCGCCAGCACACTCTCGCTGGAAGGGCTTATGGCGTTACATCCCGATTTGGTCGTTGATTGCGGCAATACGGATGAAACCTGGATCTCCCAGGCACGGCAGGTTAGCGAACAGACACAAATACCCTGGTTATTGCTTAACGGGAAACTGGAACAATCAGCAGAACAGTTAACAACGCTTGGCAAAACGTTAGGCGAAGAGCACCGCGCCGCAGAACAAGCCAATCTCGCCAGCCGCTTCGTTGGTGAAGCTCAGGCATTCGCCACCTCACCCGCCGCTAATCTCAGCTTTTATGCTGCGCGCGGTCCTCGAGGGCTGGAAACGGGCTTACAGGGTTCGTTGCATACCGAGGCGGCGGAATTATTAGGTTTGCACAACGTCGCGCAAATAGCCGATCGCCACGGTCTGACACAGGTTTCCATGGAAAATCTCCTGCGCTGGCAGCCGGATATTATTCTGGTTCAGGAGGCCGTTACTGCAGATTTTATTCGTCGTGATCCTCTCTGGCAGGGCGTGAAAGCCGTTGCGGAACAACGCATCTTATTTTTAAGTGGCCTGCCCTTTGGCTGGCTGGATGCCCCGCCGGGAATCAACCGTCTTCTGGGATTACGCAGACTTCACGCCTGGCTGGATCCCGCCATCAATCGCCAGTTTAAAAGTGACATACAGCATTACGCCCAACTGTTCTGGCATTGTTCACTCAGTGACGCCGACTATCAAAAATTGGTGGCGAGCTAATGAGAACCGTAAACGGATGTATTTTGCTGCTGGCAGCTATCAGTATCACTTTTGCCGCCGTAAGTGGGGCTTATCATCTCGATATGCAGCAACTGCTGGCGCTCATTCTTCGTCAAGAAAATGTTCCTGTGCAGGAACAAATTGTCTTCTGGCAAATCCGCGTGCCGCGTATTCTTGCTGCGCTGTTTCTGGGCGCGGCGCTGGCAGGGGCCGGAACCACCTATCAGGGAATGTTGCGTAATCCCTTAGTGTCACCGGATATTTTAGGCGTCTCCGCCGGTGCCGGACTTGGTGCCTGCGCGGCAATCCTGTGGGGATTATCCATTGTTTACATCCAGCTGTACGCATTTTGCGGCGGGCTGATGGTGGTCGCGGGCGTCTGGTTGATTACGCGTCGGGTGACCCGCCACGATCCGATCTTAACCCTGGTGCTGGTAGGTATTGCGTTAGGCACGTTGTGCGGAGCGGGGATATCGCTAATAAAAACGCTGGCCGATCCTTACACCCAGTTACCGTCAATTACCTTCTGGTTGCTGGGGGGGCTGTCCACCGTGACCTTACGCGATCTCTGCTATGCTGCACCGATCATTCTCATAGGCTCCTTGCCCCTGTTTTTTCTCCGCTGGCGCATGAATTTACTCACGCTTTCCGACGACGAAGCCCGTTCGCTGGGACTGAACGTGACACGTCTGCGCTTTGGATTGATTGTCTGCGCCACACTCATCACCGCCAGCACGGTAGCAATAGCGGGCATAATTGGTTGGGTCGGACTGGTCGTTCCGCACATTGCCCGCTTGTTGACCGGTCATAACCATCAGCAGCTGTTGCCCATGGCAATGTGTACTGGCGCGATTCTGCTCCTGCTTACCGATACGCTGGCACGCAGCATTGGAACAACAGAAATCCCACTTGGCATTCTGACCGCTTTTGTTGGTGCACCGTTTTTCCTGTTTTTGTTGTTACGCGGAGGTCGCCAGTGACTTTGCTTGCCGTCCGTCATGCGTCTCTGGGTTACTCCCGCCATCCGGTGCTACGCGACGTGTCCTTCACCCTGTCGCAAGGAACAATTTGTTGTCTGTTAGGAGCCAATGGTTGCGGCAAAACCACACTCATGCGCTCCATTCTTGGCGTTATACCGTTATTAAAAGGCGAGATCTTACTGGATAGCCTCTCTGTGCAGACACTCAGCCATCGCCAGCGCGCGCAGGCTATTGCCTGGGTGCCGCAGGCGCACGACGGCATTTTTGCTTTTAGTGTGCTGGATATGGTGTTGATGGGCCTGGCCCCCACCATAGGCGCTTTTTCCGTTCCCGGTAAGCAAGAACGCCTGAAAGCAACGGAGCAACTGGAAAAGCTGGGCATTTTGCATCTGGCGGCACGACGCTGGAATACGCTTAGCGGCGGTGAACGTCAGCTGGCTTTAATCGCCCGTGCACTCGTCCAGCAACCGCGCTTGTTATTACTGGATGAGCCTGCCTCCAGCCTCGATTTCGGTCATCAGATCCAACTTCTGGACACGCTGGCGCAGCTCAAAAATAACGGCATGACAATGTTAATGTCGACTCATCATCCGCTCCATGCCAACGCCATTGCCGACAGCATTATCCAGGTAGAGCCAGATGGACGAGTAACACAAGGCTTACCGACCGAACAGTTAACAACGAAAAAACTGGCTGCCCTGTACCGGGTTTCTGCCGACCAGATTCACCATCACCTCTCTGCAATTAAGCACTAAGGAAAAATCATGCTCATTGACGATATTGATTTTGCAGACCTTTACCTTCAGCAACTCAGGCTGGCCCATCGCACAGAAAAAACGCCGGATCACTGGGATCAACGGGCGGAAAAAATGGCGGAAAATTGCGCCTCGCCGACGGACAGCTACCTGCAACAACTGACCTCAAAAATTGACCTGCAAGGCGCGCAAACCTTATTCGATATGGGCTGCGGACCGGGTACCGTATCGCTGGCGCTGGCGGACAAACTCACGACGATTTATGGCGTTGATTACAGTCAGGGGATGCTGAACGTTGCCGCCCGTCGCGCCGCCGCGCTAAAGGCAGACAATGTCCACTGGATCCAGCGCGCCTGGGAAGAGGACTGGAGTGACCTGCCACGCTGCGATATTGCCGTGGCTTCCCGCTCCACTCTGGTGGCTGATATGCGCCAGGCAATGAGCAAACTGAATAATCAGGCACGGCTTCGCGTCTATACGACTCATCTGGTCAGCACCTCGTTCGTCTCTCCAGCCATTCAGCGGGCGGCTGGTCGGGAAGTGGTCGAATTACCCAACTATATCTTTGCGCTCAACGTCCTGTATCAGATGGGAATTTATGCTCACGTTGATTTTATCCGCGGACAAAATTGCCAACAGGATAACAGCACCTGGGAACGTTTTGAGCAGAACGTCAGCTGGAGTCTGGGCGCGCTTAACGACGATGAGCGTGAGCGGTTATATCGCTGGTATCAACAACAAGATGCTCGTGCCCTCGCCCCTGCCAGCCGCGACTGGGCGCTCATCTGGTGGGATAGCGTACCGCAGGAGACACTGCGATGATTTTCCTTTCTCAGGCACAAATCGATGCGTTACTGCTGGAAGATATCCAGGGCGGTGACCTGACCACGCGAGCATTAAATATTGGACACCAGCATGGCTATATAGAGTTTTTTCTCCGTCAGGGCGGCTGCGTCAGCGGAATTTCTGTCGCGTGTAAGATGTTAACTACGCTGGGATTAACTATTGATGACGCGGTCAGCGACGGTTCTCAAGCGAACGCGGGTCAGCGGCTAATCCGTGCGCAAGGTAATGCCGCAGCACTTCATCAGGGATGGAAGGCAGTCCAGAATGTGCTGGAGTGGAGTTGCGGTGTTTCTGATTATCTCGCTCAAATGCTGGCGTTACTTCGTGAACGTTACCCTGATGGCAATATCGCCTGCACCCGAAAAGCAATTCCGGGCACCCGCTTACTGGCCTCGCAGGCAATTCTGGCTGCCGGAGGACTGATTCATCGTGCCGGATGTGCGGAAACCATATTATTGTTTGCCAACCACCGCCATTTTCTTCATGACAATCAGGACTGGTCAGGCGCAATCAATCAGTTACGTCGCCACGCACCCGAGAAGAAAATAGTTGTTGAAGCCGACACGCCGAAAGAGGCAATCGCCGCGTTACGCGCGCAACCAGACGTACTTCAGCTCGACAAATTTAGTCCGCAACAGGCAACTGAAATTGCGCAAATAGCACCGTCGCTGGCTCCCCACTGCACGCTGGCTCTGACCGGCGGAATTAATCTGACAACACTCAAAAATTACCTCGACTGCGGCATTCGCCTTTTTATTACCTCCGCGCCTTATTACGCGACACCAGCTGACATTAAAGTCAGTCTGCAACCCGCAGCTTCTATTTAATTCTTTGTTAAACGGAATTTATTCTATGAGACTCAAAAAACGTTATCTCTGCACAGCATTATCACTTGCCTTTACCCAGCAGGCCGTAGCGGCTCAGGAGAGTGACACGCTGACCGTATGGTCCAGTCCGGTATCATCGACGACGACCACCGTTCTCGATCAACCCACCATGAAGGCCCTGGATAAACAGAATGTCGCTCAGGCATTAAGTGTCGTCCCCGGCGTGGTGCTGCAAAAGTCAGGTAGCCGCAACGAAGAACAGGTCAAAGTTCGTGGCTTTGATAGTCGTCAGGTGCCGGTCTATTTCGACGGTGTGCCCATTTATGTTCCCTATGACGGCAACCTCGATCTGGCGCGGATTCTGACCAACAATTTGGGGGCAGTTGAAGTTTCCAAAGGGTATTCGTCGCTGCTTCAGGGGCCTAATCAGATGGGCGGAGCCATTAATATCACCACCCAGAAGCCAACAAAACCTCTGGAAGCAAATCTGGGATATCGCCAGGGATGGAGCCGTAGCCAGGACAATGCCTACGATATGCATGCTTCATTTGCCGCCAGCAGCGATCTGGGGTATTTGCAAGTCAGCGGTAGCCAGCTAAAGCAGGATTTTCTCGGCCTGCCGCATGGTGTAAATAATGATATTGCAGGCAAACACGGCAAGATGATTAATTCATCGGCTGATGATAAACGCGGCATTGTGAAACTCGGTTTTACACCACGCGAAAACGATGAATACACATTGACTTACATTAAGCAGGATGGTGAAAAAGATAACCCGCCATACAGTGGAAATAGTGGTCAAAAATCACGCTACTGGCAGTGGCCAGAGTATGACAAAGAAAGTTTTTATTATCAGGGAACGACCCAACTAAACGATCGTTTTACCCTGAAAAGTCGGCTATATCGCGACACCTTTGAAAATACGCTGATGATGTACAACTCGCTGGCTGATTTGAAAAATAAAAAAGGCAGCTACAGCCATTATTCCGATTACAGCGACGGTGCCGGGTTACAACTGGCAGCCGATGTGCGTGAAAACGATCTGCTGTCGTTTGCCGTTAACTGGAAAGATGACGTACACCGGGAAAAAGGTGCGCCGCACGCCGCTTACGATCGCTATGAAGATCGTACCTGGTCGCTCGCCAGTGAATATCAATGGGCTGCTGCCGATAATGTCGATGTCGTGGCTGGAATCAGCTATGACTGGCGCGATAGCGTAGAAGCGAAAAAACATGAGAAAGATGGAAGCATCACCCATTATGACGACAACAATCAGTCAGCTTTTAACTGGCAGGTGATGGGGAAATACCACTTTGCCAATGAAGACACGCTGGCGCTTTCGTACTATGACCGCACACGCTTTCCGACGCTGAAAGAACGCTATACCACGTCCAAACCTGCGTATAACCAGATAGCGATTGTTAACCCGCAGCTCAAACCGGAACGCGCGCGCGGGGTGGATTTAACCTGGAATGGTGCCTTCACGCACGACTGGGGGTTTGAGGTCAGCGTTTACTATAACCGAGTGAGTGATGCCATCCTCTCGCACAATATCGATGCCGATACCATTCAAAATCAGAACAGCGGCACGGTGGATTACAGCGGTCTGGATGCCGGTATTAAGGGGAAAATCAGCAATATACTGGATGTAGGATTGAGCTACGCCCTGATCCACGCTGATGCCAAACGCAAAGACATCGGCAAGATAACCGATCTGCCAACGCAGACAATGACCGCATGGATGACTCTCAAACCGTGGGAGCCGTTAAGCGTAACGCTGTCGGAAGAGGCGCGTTCCTCCAGCTACAGCAACAGTGACGGTTCACAAAAAGCCGCCGGTTTTGCGGTGACCCACATTCGAGCCGATTACACCTTAGGTCATGGCTTCAGCGTCAATGCGTCGGTCAATAACCTGTTTGATACCAAATATGCCTACAGTGAAGGGTTTATTGAAGAAGGTCGCAATTTCTGGGCAGGTATCGAGTATACGTTCTGATGTGAAAGCGGATAGCGGCATCTGTATCGCTATCCGCCTTATGAAAATCTTATTCTCTTCGCAGGAGGCGGAATACGCCCAGCACCAGGATAGCGCCCACCACCGCCACCAGGAAGCTGTGCAGATTAAAACCACTAATGGAGCCGCCAATGCCAAACATGGTCGCCAGCCAGCCGCCGACCACCGCACCGACTATCCCGAGAATACAGGTCAGGAAAAATCCACCACCATCACGCCCCGGCATGATTAGCTTGGCGATAATGCCGGCTATCAGGCCAAAAATAATCCAGGCAATAATTCCCATGTTCAGGCCCTCGTTTCGATGAATCGGACGCAAGAAATGCTTACGTCAACGCTCTAAGTATAGGCAAGGGCGGAATCGATGCTGGGCGTATGTCGGCTGATTTAAGAACAACATGTAAAAAATATTCACGCATTTGTATTAAGTTTTGTTAACTGTGACCGATAAACCAAAGACAGTTTGTCAGTCAGGAGTTTTTCCGCGTGAGTCATTACCATGAGCAGTTCCTGAAACAAAATCCGTTAGCCGTCCTGGGCGTGTTACGCGATTTGCACAAAGCCGCAATTCCTTTGCGTATCAGCTGGAATGGCGGGCAGCTGATCAGCAAAATACTGGCAATAACTCCGGATAAACTGGTGCTGGATTTCGGCAGCCAGGCCGAAGATAACAACGCCGTGCTAAAGGCGCAGCACATTATCATTACCGCCGAAACTCAGGGTGCGAAAGTCGAGTTTACTGTTGAACAACTACAGCAGAGTGAATACTTGCAGCTTCCGGCATTTATTACCGTACCGCCTCCCACCTTATGGTTTGTACAACGACGCCGATATTTCCGCATCACCGCCCCACTCCATCCGCCTTATTTTTGCCAGACCAAACTGGCGGATAACAGTACGTTACGTTTCCGCCTGTATGATTTGTCGTTAGGCGGCATGGGCGCATTACTGGAAACAGCAAAGCCTACCGGATTGCACGAAGGCATGCGCTTCGCTCAGATTGAAGTCAACATGGGGCAATGGGGTGTTTTTCACTTTGACGCCCAGTTAATCTCCATCAGCGAGCGCAAAGTGATTGATGGGAAGAATGAAACCATCACCACTCCCCGTCTGAGCTTCCGTTTTCTTAACGTCAGCCCGACGGTGGAGCGGCAATTACAGCGGATTATTTTCTCTCTCGAGCGGGAAGCCCGGGAGAAAGCGGACAAAGTGCGCGACTGATTTACATCGCGTCCAGTGCCTGCTCAAGTTTGTAGATATAGCGCGGAGCCTGCGGCGCAGGATGATTTCGCGCTACGTGATCGAGGAACTCGTCAGCATCCAGATCGTTGATTTTGCTGATCGCCTTTTTCCGATCTGACGAGAAAGTCCGTAGCAGCGCACCTGCCCCGTTAGCATATGACACCACCAGCGCATATTGCAGTACCTTCGGATCTTCAATGCCTGCCAGCGGGCCGGTTTCCAGAATATTCAGGTAAGCCGCCCCCATTGAAATATTACGCTCCGGATTTTTCAGCTCGCTGGTCGTCGGCTCACCACTCCAGCCCATACGGCGATAAACATCACGTCCGGAGGTTGAAGCTTTTAACTGCATCAAACCAATGGCATTCGATTTACTCACCGCGTTCGGATTACCACCCGATTCGATAGCGATAATCGCCGTGATCAATTGTGGATCGACGCCCCAGGCTGCACCGGCTTTCTGGCTTATTGGCATCCACTGCATCGCACGTTGCACCGGAACTTTCGCGTTCCACGGCGGGTTCGTATAGTCATGCTTCGATGAACAACCCGCTAATAACACAATCAAAAAGGCAAACCATCTCAATTTCACTTCTTCTATCCTTATAGCCTGGAATCGCCGTTGAGGTGACAACGGCACACCTAAGCGGCATGATATACATTTCGTTTCTGTTGTCAGCAAGGAATTACCATGTCTCTGTTTCACTTAATTGCCCCATCGGGTTACTGCATTAAACAGCACGCCGCGCTGCGTGGTATCCAGCGCCTTACCGACGCGGGGCATCAGGTCAATAACGTCGAGGTTATTGCCCGTCGTTGTGAGCGTTTTGCGGGTACGGAAACGGAGCGTCTGGAAGATCTCAATTCTCTTGCCAGACTGACTACCCCCAACACCATCGTGCTGGCTGTACGCGGCGGTTACGGTGCCAGTCGTTTACTGGCAGATATTGACTGGCAGGCACTGGTGGCTCGCCAACAACATGACCCGTTGCTCATTTGCGGACATAGCGATTTTACCGCCATTCAGTGCGGTCTTCTGGCGCATGGCAATGTCATCACCTTTAGCGGCCCCATGCTGGTAGCAAACTTTGGCGCGGATGAACTGAACGCCTTTACCGAGCACCATTTCTGGCTGGCGTTACGCAATGAAACCTTCACCATTGAATGGCAAGGGGAAGGCCCGACATGTCAGACCGAAGGCACGTTATGGGGAGGCAATCTCGCGATGCTGATTTCACTGATTGGTACACCGTGGATGCCGCAAATCGAAAACGGTATTCTGGTGCTGGAAGATATTAACGAGCATCCTTTCCGCGTCGAACGTATGCTGTTGCAGCTCTATCATGCTGGAATTTTGCCACGTCAGAAGGCGATTATTCTCGGTAGCTTTAGCGGCAGCACGCCCAATGATTATGACGCAGGTTACAACCTGGAGTCAGTGTACGCGTTTTTGCGTTCCCGCCTGTCGATTCCACTCATTACCGGCCTCGATTTTGGTCATGAACAACGTACGGTTACGCTGCCGTTGGGCGCACAAGCCATGCTTAATAACACCCAGGAAGGCACTCAGTTGACGATTAGCGGTCATCCTGTTCTTAAAATGTAAAAAAATCACGCTTCAGGGCTAAGTAAAACGCTGTCTCTGCCGCTAATATGGTAGGGTTTATATAAGAGACAGCGTAATCAGGAGTAACCGACCGTTGGATGCCACAACAATAATTAGCCTTTTCATCTTAGGATCCATCCTTGTCACCAGCAGTATATTACTTAGTTCATTTTCTTCCCGTCTTGGCATTCCTATTCTGGTTATTTTTCTGGCGATCGGCATGCTGGCGGGGGTTGATGGCGTCGGCGGTATCCCGTTTGATAATTACCCCTTCGCCTACATGGTAAGTAACCTGGCGCTGGCGATTATTTTGCTCGACGGCGGGATGCGCACTCAGGCCAGTTCCTTTCGTGTGGCGTTAGGACCGGCGCTGTCGCTGGCGACGCTGGGCGTACTTATCACCTCTGGTTTAACCGGCATGATGGCGGCGTGGCTGTTTAATCTTGATTTGATTGAAGGCTTATTAATCGGCGCTATCGTCGGCTCCACCGATGCTGCAGCGGTCTTTTCTCTGCTGGGTGGTAAGGGGCTTAACGAACGTGTTGGCTCGACGCTGGAAATTGAATCCGGCAGTAATGATCCAATGGCGGTCTTTCTGACGATTACCCTGATTGCGATGATCCAGCAGCATGAAAGCAGTGTCAGCTGGATGTTCGTGGTTGATATTCTGCAGCAATTTGGCCTCGGGATTGTCATCGGTCTTGGCGGTGGTTATTTACTGCTGCAAATGATTAATCGCATCGCCCTGCCCGCCGGATTATATCCATTGCTGGCATTAAGCGGCGGTATTTTAATTTTTGCTTTAACCACGGCGCTGGAAGGTAGCGGTATTCTGGCTGTTTATCTGTGCGGTTTTCTGCTGGGTAATCGCCCGATTCGCAACCGCTATGGCATCCTGCAAAATTTCGACGGCCTCGCCTGGCTGGCGCAAATCGCCATGTTCCTGGTGCTGGGGCTGTTGGTTAACCCAAGCGATCTGCTGCCTATTGCCATTCCGGCGCTCATTTTGTCCGCATGGATGATATTCTTCGCTCGTCCTCTTTCGGTATTTGCCGGATTGCTACCGTTCCGTGGTTTTAATCTGCGTGAGCGCGTGTTTATCAGCTGGGTGGGATTACGCGGCGCGGTGCCAATCATCCTGGCCGTGTTCCCGATGATGGCGGGGCTGGAGAATGCGCGACTGTTCTTTAATGTCGCCTTCTTTGTGGTTCTGGTTTCACTACTCTTGCAGGGGACATCACTCTCGTGGGCGGCGAAAAAAGCCAAAGTGGTCGTTCCGCCAGTGGGACGTCCGGTGTCACGCGTTGGTCTGGATATTCATCCGGAAAATCCGTGGGAGCAGTTTGTTTATCAGTTGAGTGCCGATAAATGGTGCGTGGGCGCGGCACTGCGCGATCTGCATATGCCAAAAGAGACGCGTATTGCGGCACTGTTTCGTGATAACCAGTTGCTTCATCCTACCGGCAGCACCCGACTGCGCGAAGGCGATGTGTTGTGTGTAATTGGTCGGGAACGCGATCTCCCGGCGCTCGGTAAACTGTTCAGCCAGTCGCCACCGGTCGCGCTAGATCAACGCTTCTTTGGTGACTTCATTCTCGAAGCCAGTGCCAAATATGCTGATGTGGCGCTGATATATGGCCTGGAAGACGGGCGAGAATATCGTGATAAGCAGCAAACGCTGGGTGAAATTGTCCAGCAGTTGTTAGGCGCGGCACCGGTTGTCGGTGATCAGGTAGAATTTGCCGGAATGATCTGGACGGTGGCCGAGAAAGAGGATAATGAAGTGTTGAAGATTGGTGTTCGGGTAGCGGAGGAAGAAGCCGAATCTTAAGTTTAATGTGTTTTGTAACGCTGGATACGACGCTGGTCGCATCCAGCGATAACAAGTTACACTGTCACAACCGGGACACGTAACGCCAGCGCGCACATCAACTCATAGCCCACCGTTCCGGCAGCGGCGGCGACATCATCAATTTTGATCTCCTTGCCCCACAGCTCAACCGGCGTACCAATCCCCGCCTGCGGGCAAGGCGTTAAATCAACCGCCAGCATATCCATCGAGACGGTCCCCACCGTCATGGTGCGCACGCCGTCCACTAAAACAGGAGTACCGGTAGGCGCATGGCGCGGATAACCGTCGGCGTATCCTGCGGCGACAATGCCGATTCGCTGTTCATCGCGCGCAGTATAGCGACCGCCGTAGCCCACACGCTCGCCCGCTTTTAGCGTCTGGACACCAATAATCTCACTGCTTAGCGTCATCACCGGACGTAATCCGGTATTGGCGATATCACGCCACTGACCGGACGGCGAAGCGCCATACAAAATAATGCCAGGCCGAACCCAGTCAAAATGCGCTTCCGGGTGCCACAGAGTCGCCGCCGAATTGGACAACGAACGCCGACACTCCAGCCCTTCCGCCGCCTGCTCAATACGCGCCATCGCGCTGGAAATTCCATCAGGATGTTCCGCCTCGGCAAAATGCGACATCAGGGTCATTTCGCCAACATTCGCCATCGCCCGCAACTGCTGCCAGACGGTAAGCACGCGATCGGGCTGGAAGCCCAACCGATTCATCCCACTGTTCACTTTAAGATAAATATCCAACGGTGCTTTTAGCCGCGCATTTTGCAGTGCTTTGAGCTGCCAGTTGCTGTGTACGCAGGTGGTCAGGCGGTGCTGGTCATAAATCTCCAGATCCTGAGCATGGAAAAATCCTTCCAGCATCAGGATCGGTCCTTTCCAGCCGCGCTCACGTAACGTTATTGCCTCTTCCAGATTAAGCAATGCAAAGCCATCGGTGGCCCCGAGCGCGCTCCAGATACGCTCAATACCGTGCCCGTAAGCGTTTGCTTTTACCACCGACCAGACGCGCGCGTGCGGCGCGGCCTGGCGGACAATGGACAGATTCTGTTTTAATGCCTGCAGATCGAGGCTGGCCTGTATCGGACGGGTCATCTCGTTTCCTTAGCTGTGTGCGCCATGTAAATGGCCCGGGCGTGATGGCGTAAATCCACGGCTGTAGCGCGCTACGCTTAGATCCTCATATGGGATCGCTGGCGTGCGACCAGAGAGCAGATCGCTTAACAACTGACCGGAACCGCAAGCCATCGTCCAGCCGAGCGTGCCGTGACCGGTATTCAGCCACAGATTTTTAAAGCCTGTACGCCCGACAAACGGCGTGCCGTCTGGCGTCATCGGGCGCAGACCCGTCCAGAAAGTCGCCTGCTCGACATGACCGCCGCGTGGATAGAGATCGCGAACCACCATTTCCAGCGTTTCACGACGCGGTTGCAACAGCTCGGTGTTAAAACCAACAATTTCCGCCATTCCGCCAACACGAATGCGGTTATCGAAACGGGTAATGGCGATTTTGTAGGTTTCATCAAGAATGGTGGATACCGGCGCACCATCTTCCTGCGCAATGGGAATGGTCAGCGAGTAGCCTTTCAAAGGATACACCGGAATATCAACAATGCCTTTGAGCATCGCCGTCGAGTAAGAACCAAATGCCATCACATATGCATCGGCCTTAATCACTTCATCGCCACACTTCACGCCGTAAATTTGCTCGCCGTCGCAAAGCAGTTGATCAACGGGCGTATTAAAGCGGAATTTAACCCCCGCCTGCTCCGCCATCCGCGCCAGATTCTGGGTAAACAGCTGGCAGTCTCCGGTTTCGTCATTGGGCAGTTGCAGACCACCCGTCAGTTTGTGCGCCACTTCTGCCAGCGCGGGCTCCACTTCCGCCAGGCGGCTGGATTCCAGCAGCAGGTACGGTACGCCAGCATCTTCCAGCACGGCGATATCGCGGGTCGCATTTTCATACTGTTGTTCGGTACGGAACAGTTGCAGCGTCCCACCCTGACGCCCTTCATACTGAATATTGGTTTCGGCGCGCAATGCTTTCAGGCAATCACGGCTGTATTCCGCCAGACGCACCATCCGTCCTTTGTTTTCCATGTAGTGGCTGGTGTCGCAGTTACGTAACATTTGCCACATCCATTTCAACTGGAACTGCGTACCGTCGAGACGAACCGCCAGCGGCGCATGGCGCTGGAACATCCATTTAATCGCTTTTAAAGGCACACCTGGTGCCGCCCACGGTGCAGCATATCCGGGGGAGATTTGCCCGGCATTCGCGGCACTGGTTTCCAGGGCGGCCCCCGGCTCCCGATCAATGACGGTGACCTCATGTCCTGCCTGATTTAAGTACCAGGCGCTGGCAACGCCTACCACACCACTTCCCAGTATGACAACTCGCATAGCCACTCCGATAACGGTAGATACAGTAAAAGAATAATAATCCAATTACATCTTGATAACTCAGTTGAAAATATTATTCAACATACGGCTTTTTTATGGTGAGCTGGCTCACATCTCCCTGACTCTGCGGCAATATGGCGTCTTTAGTATCTCCTGCTGAACGCCCTTTTTATCCAGCATAAAATTCCGTTCAGAAGCGGATTAGTGGCACTCTGATAATAAGAAATCGCAAAGAAAAAAATTCTCCGGCGACGCGGTTTTTAACAGGTGTTCTATGCTTGAAATGAGGTGCTCCACACAGAGAGCGCCGACAACAATGAGGTGCGCGTATGGCGACGATCGATTCTATGAATAAGGACACCACACGTTTGAGCGATGGACCCGACTGGACGTTCGACCTGCTGGATGTTTATCTGGCAGAGATAGACCGGGTGGCGAAACTCTACCGGCTGGATACCTACCCGCACCAGATTGAAGTGATAACCTCAGAACAGATGATGGATGCCTACTCCAGCGTCGGCATGCCAATTAACTATCCGCACTGGTCATTCGGTAAAAAGTTTATCGAGACTGAACGGCTGTATAAGCACGGTCAGCAAGGACTGGCCTATGAAATCGTCATTAACTCTAACCCGTGTATCGCTTACCTGATGGAAGAAAACACCATTACCATGCAAGCGCTGGTGATGGCACACGCCTGCTATGGGCATAACTCTTTCTTCAAAAACAATTACTTATTCCGTAGCTGGACCGACGCCAGTTCGATTGTCGATTATCTGATTTTTGCCCGTAAATATATTACCGAGTGCGAAGAACGTTATGGCGTTGATGAAGTAGAACGGCTTCTGGACTCGTGCCACGCGCTGATGAACTACGGCGTGGACCGGTACAAACGCCCGCAAAAAATCTCGCTGCAAGAAGAGAAAGCCCGGCAGAAAAGTCGCGAAGAGTATCTGCAAAGTCAGGTCAATATGCTCTGGCGTACCCTGCCGAAGCGCGAGGAAGAGAAAACGGTTGCTGAAGCGCGCCGCTATCCGTCCGAGCCACAAGAAAACCTGCTCTATTTTATGGAGAAAAATGCGCCACTGCTGGAATCATGGCAGCGTGAAATTCTGCGTATTGTGCGTAAGGTGAGCCAGTATTTTTATCCGCAAAAACAGACTCAGGTGATGAACGAAGGCTGGGCGACCTTCTGGCACTACACCATCCTTAACCATCTGTATGATGAAGGGAAAGTAACGGAACGTTTTATGCTGGAGTTTTTGCACAGCCACACCAATGTGGTCTTCCAGCCGCCCTATAACAGCCCGTGGTACAGCGGCATCAACCCGTATGCCCTCGGGTTCGCCATGTTCCAGGATATTAAACGGATTTGTCAGTCGCCAACGGAAGAAGACAAATACTGGTTCCCGGATATCGCCGGTTCCGACTGGCTGGAAACGCTGCATTTCGCGATGCGTGATTTCAAAGATGAGAGTTTTATCAGCCAGTTCCTGTCACCGAAAGTGATGCGTGATTTCCGCTTCTTCACCGTGCTGGATGACGATCGGCATAATTATCTGGAGATTTCCGCTATTCATAATGAAGAAGGTTATCGGGAGATCCGTAACCGGTTATCGTCTCAATATAATTTAAGTAATCTGGAGCCGAATATTCAGATCTGGAACGTGGATTTGCGCGGCGACCGTTCGCTGACGCTGCGTTACATTCCACATAATCGCGCACCGCTGGATCGGGGGCGCAAAGAAGTGCTGAAGCATGTGCATCGCCTATGGGGATTTGATGTGATGCTGGAACAGCAAAACGAAGACGGCAGCGTCGAGTTGCTGGAACGTTGCCCGCCGAGAATGGGAAATCTGTAAAAACAACGAAAAACCCCTCGTTTGAGGGGTTTGCTTTTTAAACGGAAGGGATTATCGTCCCTGAATGGCTAAATCACCCGGCAGATTTTTCTGCATCCGGTGCCAAATCTCGCCACTCTCATGCCCATAGCGACGCACTGTTTCATATACCTGATCGTGTGCGCCTTCACTGCACAACGCCGACAGTTTGTGATAGAAGCCCAGCGCCAGACTGCGCGCTTCCGGATTGGCGAAATAGTGACGACCAATGCGCGTATACAGCCCTTTCATCCCGTTAAGGATCAGACCGTAAATCGGGTTGCCGGAAGCAAACGCCAGGCCGCGGAAAATGTTGTAATCCAGCTCGGCAAAGGCGTCGGCGTGATCGGCCACTTCATTAGCGGTTGCCAGCACTTCCTGCGCTTTATCGGGATGTTGACGAAACGCGGTGCGAATAAAAATAGTTGAAATATTGGTACGCACCGACAGCAAATTATCAATAAGCTGCGGCACACTTTCGTGGTCCAGTCGCGCCAGTGTTTCAAGGATATTTAAACCAGAGGTTTCCCAGAAATTATTCACCTTCGTCGGCTTGCCGTGTTGAATGGTCAACCAGCCATCTCGTGCCAGACGTTGTAACACTTCACGTAACGTAGTACGCGTTACGCCAATTAATTCTGAAAGTTCACGTTCTGCGGGCAAAATAGTCCCGGGAGGGAAGCGGTTATTCCAGATACTTTCAATAATGTACTCTTCCGCGAAACCCGCCGGGCTTTGCGCCTTAATGACCATAGTGAGATTTCCATAACACAGCAAAACAAAGTTGGACTCATCATACCAGAGGGCTAACTACGCTGATAGAAGACAAAAAGAAGAAAAAAGGGATCAAGGCTTCATTTTCTGCATCTCTTTCCCCTTGACTATCAAGACTTGCCTCACTCCTGTCTGACCGTTAAGCTTTGCGTTTAAACATAAAAACATCATTGATTATTTCTAAGGTAAGGGAAACCATCATGGAGATCTCCTGGGGCCGCGCACTATGGCGCAATTTTTTGGGCCAGTCCCCCGACTGGTACAAACTCGCCCTCATCATTTTCTTAATCGTAAATCCGTTAATTTTCCTCATCAGCCCTTTCGTCGCTGGCTGGTTGCTGGTAGCGGAATTTATTTTCACTCTGGCGATGGCCCTGAAATGCTACCCGCTGCTCCCCGGTGGTTTGTTGGCTATCGAAGCAGTATTCATCGGCATGACCAGCGCGGAACACGTCCGTGAAGAGGTGGCGGCAAATCTTGAAGTCTTGCTGTTACTGATGTTTATGGTGGCGGGTATCTATTTTATGAAACAGCTGTTGCTGTTCATATTTACCCGTTTGCTGTTAAGTATTCGCTCCAAAATGCTGCTGTCGCTCTCTTTTTGCGTGGCGGCGGCGTTCCTCTCCGCGTTCCTCGATGCCTTAACCGTCGTGGCGGTGGTGATCAGCGTTGCAGTCGGTTTTTATGGTATTTATCACCGCGTAGCCTCTTCCCGTACTGAAGATACCGACCTGCAAGACGATAGTCATATCGACAAGCATTACAAAGTGGTTCTGGAACAGTTCCGTGGCTTTCTGCGTAGTCTGATGATGCATGCCGGTGTCGGCACCGCATTAGGCGGCGTGATGACCATGGTGGGCGAACCACAAAACCTGATCATCGCTAAAGCGGCTGGCTGGCATTTTGGCGATTTCTTCCTGCGCATGTCGCCGGTGACCGTCCCGGTTCTGATTTGTGGCCTGTTAACCTGCCTGCTGGTAGAGAAGCTGCGTTGGTTTGGCTACGGTGAAACGCTGCCGGAGAAAGTCCGCGAAGTGCTGCAACAGTTTGACGATCAAAGCCGCAACCAGCGTACCCGTCAGGATAAAATCCGTCTGATTGTCCAGGCGATTATCGGCGTCTGGCTGGTGACTGCGCTGGCACTGCATCTGGCAGAAGTCGGTTTGATTGGTTTGTCGGTCATTATTCTGGCGACATCATTGACCGGTGTTACCGATGAACATGCTATCGGTAAAGCCTTCACCGAATCTCTGCCATTCACCGCACTGTTGACGGTGTTTTTCTCAGTAGTCGCGGTGATTATCGACCAACAACTGTTTTCGCCGATTATTCAGTTTGTGTTGCAGGCATCTGAACATGCTCAGCTGTCGTTGTTCTATATTTTCAACGGTCTGCTGTCATCCATTTCGGATAACGTCTTCGTGGGGACGATTTATATCAACGAAGCGAAAGCGGCAATGGAAAGTGGCGCTATCACGTTGAAGCAATATGAGCTGCTGGCGGTCGCCATTAATACCGGTACCAATCTGCCCTCCGTCGCTACGCCGAACGGTCAGGCTGCGTTCCTGTTCCTGCTGACCTCTGCACTCGCGCCATTGATTCGTCTCTCTTATGGCCGCATGGTGTGGATGGCCCTGCCTTACACCCTCGTCCTGACACTCGTCGGGCTGCTCTGCGTCGAGTTTACGCTTGCTCCTGTAACCGAATGGTTTATGCAAATGGGCTGGATAGCAACGCTTTGATAACAACTTACCGGGCATATAAATGCCCGGTTTGCCTTTTCGCCCGATAATTGTCCAATTGCGTCCTATTTTTGCTGCCTCCTGGTGGCGCAGCGAATGAATTGGTTTAAACTGCGCACTCTATGCATATTGCAGGGAAATGATTATGTTGCGATTTTTGAACCAATGTTCACAAGGCCGGGGCGCATGGCTGTTGATGGCGTTTACTGCTCTGGCACTGGAACTGACGGCGCTGTGGTTCCAGCATGTGATGTTACTGAAACCTTGCGTGCTCTGTATTTATGAACGCTGCGCGTTATTCGGCGTTCTGGGTGCTGCGCTGATTGGCGCGATCGCCCCGAAAACTCCGCTGCGTTATGTAGCGATGGTTATCTGGTTGTATAGTGCGTTCCGCGGTGTGCAGTTAACTTACGAGCACACCATGCTTCAGCTCTATCCTTCGCCGTTTGCGACCTGTGATTTTATGGCTCGTTTCCCGGAATGGCTGCCGCTGGATAAATGGGTGCCGCAAGTGTTTGTCGCCTCTGGCGATTGCGCCGAGCGTCAGTGGGAATTTTTAGGTCTGGAAATGCCGCAGTGGCTGCTCGGTATTTTTATCGCTTACCTGATTGTCGCGGTGCTGGTGGTGATTTCCCAGCCGTTTAAAGCGAAAAAACGTGACCTGTTCGGTCGCTAATCCATTCGGCGCTCCTGCGGGAGCGCTTTTTCCTGCCGCTATGTTTATTTGACCCGCAGTAAATCAGAACTTCGCGTTGTATAACATGGTGAAAGCATGGCACGCTTCATCTGCCATTGTTGCTGGATCCCCTGCCCGGCAAAATAGAGTGTTCCTCTGCCCTCTTTAGCATTCAGCGTATCCATTACCGCCATCAATTGCTCACTCCCGGGGCGCGGTGCGTTGTCATCGAATAAATTGAGCTGCGCGACTCCCTGACTGAAGAAATCCCCCAGCATCACGCCCGCTTTTTGGTAGCGATGGCCCGCTTGCCAGATGGCATCCAGAGATCGCGTAGCGGCGTTAATGATATCCCTGCTGTCCTGAGTGGGCGTCAGCAGTTTTACCGATGCGCTATTGCCGTAATAAGGTTCATTGAACGCAAATGGTGACGTCTTAATAAACGTGGAGATAAACCGACAATATTGATGCTCGCTGCGAAGTTTTTCCGCCGCCCGGGCAGCGTAACTACAAATGGCCTGCCGCATCGACGGATAATCCGTGATGCGTTCACCAAACGAGCGGGAACAGATAATTTCCTGCTTCGTCGGTGCAAACTCTTCCAGTTGCAAACAGGGTTCACCGCGCAGTTCACGCACCGTTCTTTCGAGCACGACATTAAAATGTTTACGGATAAACCGGATATCTGAATCCGCCAAATCGAGAACGGTTTTGATCCCCATCGCGTCCAGTTTTTTGCTGATCCGCCGTCCAATCCCCCAGACTTCATCCACGGGGAGAGCAGACATTAATTTACGCTGGCGTTCCAGATTTGATAAATCCACCACCCCGCCCGTCTGCCGCTGCCATTTTTTTGCCGCATAATTGGCAAGCTTAGCCAGCGTTTTGGTCTGGGCGATCCCCACACCAACAGTAAGATGGGTACGTTGTAGCACCGTTGCGCGAATTTCTCTGCCAAAATCAGTCAGATCGCGACAATTATGCACACCTGTCAGATCGCAGAATGCCTCATCAATACTGTAAATCTCGACGCGGGGCGATAGTTCTTCCAGCGTCGACATCACCCGATTACTCATGTCTGCGTAAAGCTCATAATTGCTGCTAAAGCAAACCACGCCACAGCGACGAAACAGATCTTTTTGTTTGAACCAGGGATCGCCCATTTTAACGCCCAGCGCCTTTGCCTCAGCGTTTCGGGCGATAACGCAACCGTCATTATTCGATAGCACAACCACCGGTTTACCCCATAAATCAGGGCGAAACACCGTCTCACAGCTGGCATAAAACGCGTTTACATCACAGAGGGCAAACATCAGCGCATCGCCTTAACGACGTGGATCACCACACCAAAGACATCCAGCGTATCTTCGCTACTGATGATAATGGGCGAGTACGCACTGTTCATAGGAATAAGCTGTACCGTCGGGCGTAGTTGCAATTTTTTCACCGTAAACTCACCGTCAACAGCAGCGATGACAATATCACCATGGCTGGCGGTAATAGCGCTATCGACAATCAGTAAATCACCGTCACTAATCCCACCATCAATCATAGAATCACCACTTGCTTTGACGAAATAAGTCGCGCTGGGATGCTGGATCAACAGTTGATTCAGATCGATGCGCTGTTCAACGTAATCTGCGGCCGGTGAAGGAAAGCCACACTGAACAAGATCGCTAAATAGCGGAAAAGTCACAATTTCGCGGAGATCCGCAGGCTTGATAAACAACATAATAATCTGCCTGAAGCTATACTGTTTTTATATACAGTAGTCTGTTCTTGTCAGCAGATCAATACTGATTCAGGCTATCAATATTTGTCGCTGCATAGACTGCTGATTTTTCGTTCTCTTATCCTGTGCTCACGCGGCCTTCTGGCGACAGCGTCCATCCAGCAGAAAGGAAAAATATCACCTGGTTTAAAATAGAATCGAAGCATTCGCCCAGAAAGGCATTCTCATTAAGGTACTGGATGACGGCATCAAGAAACTGTGTTCTATTGCTGCGGGCGTAGTTGAAGGGAAACTGATTCCAGAATTGAAGAACAAGTTAAAATCTGTGCAGAGTTTCTTTACCACCCTGTCTAACACGGTTAAACAAGCGAATAAAGATATCGATGCCGCCAAATTGAAATTAACTACCGAAATAGCCGCCATCGGGGTGATAAAAACGGAAACTGAAACAACCAGATTCTACGTTGATTATGATGATTTAATGCTTTCTTTACTAAAAGTAAGCGGCCAAAAAAATGATTAACACCTGTAATGAGTATCAGAAAAGACACGGTAAGAAGACACTCTTTGAGATACCTGAAGTCTGATAAGCGATTATTCTCTCTATGTACTCAAGGTATAAAGTTTATCACATTTAAAAATACAGACGTTTTTTAAAGATTGAGAGTTACCTGTTGATAATAAGGTATCGGGTAACTCTCATTATGACAGAGCGCTTTCAAAAACAGGGCTACGAAATGGCGAGCATCCAGACGTGAATTAAGAAAGCCCCCATCAACATCTATTAAATTTATCACTGCGCCCAGTCAGGTTTATTTAAGATATGATCCTGCCAGTCAATCACTTCTGATTCTTTTACTGCGATATGACGCACAGAGATACGTTCACCATGCATTGCCGCTTTCGAACCAGTAAGCAGCGGATGCCACGCAGGTAAACCTTTACCTTCCGCCAGCAAACGATAAGCGCAGGTCATTGGCAGCCATTCGAATGTTGGCAGATTTTCACGGGTTAATTTAATGCAGTCGGGTTCAAACTCGAAACGACGTTCGTAGTTCCGACATTGACAGGTTTTAATATTGAGCTGGCGACAGGCGACGTTAGTGAAGTAGATTTCGTCGGTGTCTTCATCCATCAGTTTATGCAGGCAACACTGACCGCAACCATCACACAACGACTCCCATTCCGCATCGCTCATTTCGTCCAGGGTTTTACTTTGCCAGAAAGGTACATCGCTCATCAGGTGTTCCGCCATTACGTTAAAACGCACCTTATAACCAGTCTGGCATAGCGATGCAAGTTTTGCCGCCGCTTTCAGGCGGCAAAAAGTATTACAAAACGCGAGTTGTCAAAGAATGCCCATCGAAAGTGACTGTCAGCTCATCACCGCTTTGCAACGGGCCGACACCATCAGGCGTGCCTGTCAGCACAACGTCACCGGCCTTGAGGGTAAAAAACTTGCTCATATAAGCGATCAGCGGAACGATTTTATGGATCATGTCCGCAGTCGTACCTTGCTGGCGTTGCTCGCCGTTTACGCTCAGGCCCAGCGTTGTATTTTGCGGGTCGCCGGTAAACTCCGCCGCGGGAATAAACCCGGAAAGCGGACAAGAGTTATCAAACGCTTTGGCCTTTTCCCACGGCTGCCCGGCTTTCTTCATTTTTCCCTGAACATCACGCAATGTCAGATCGAGCGCCACGCCGTAACCGGCAATGGCTTTGCGGACATGCTCTTCCGTAGCCTGACGCAGCGTCGCGCCAATCAACACCGCCAGTTCGACTTCATGATGAACTGAACCGAAATCGGATGGGATCGCCAATGGCTGCCGCAGATCGCACAGTGCCGTTTCTGGTTTAATAAACAGCACTGGCTCTTCGGGCACTGCGCTGCCCATCTCTTTAATATGTTTGGCATAGTTACTGCCAACACAGACTACTTTACTCACCGGATAATCCAGCAGCGCACCTTGCCAGTTGTGATGTTGATACATAACGTTCCCCTCACCTTATCGTGGATATGAAAACCCGCGCCGACAAAGATAATGCCACCGCCGGATATCGGTTATTTGTTAATGTCGTCTGTTTTTTGCCCCATGACGGAAAGATGTTGCTTCAGCAAATCTTCGGGTGGTGGCGGTAACTGCAAATAGTAACCTTGCTCGGTTAATGCCTGTTTAACCTTTTCAATATCGGCATTAACCAGTTTCTTCCGCCCATCCAGCGGAAGAATCATCGCTAACTGAGGCTGACCAAAACCTTTCATCAGTTCCTCAGGAACACGCGAAAAATCGTCTTTTTTTTCGACATATAAATAGGTCTGGTCACGCTTGCTGCTTCGATAAATCACACAAAACATACTTTTACTCTTTAAGATGCCAGGTTTTGGCATAAGCTAACATCAATGAAACCCGCGCCACAAGCCAGCCAGCTGTAGATTTCTACGGTTTGTTCAGTCCATGCCCCCTTTATAAGTAATCCCCCCGGCAAAAATGCCGCGCCGGGATTTAACCGAACACAGGAAAGCCACTGGAATTCTCCCGTGAAGGATTGTTATATTATAACAGTTCATCGTACTCATTCTGAACAGGAGACTACCAATGAAAATTAAGGGCATCAGTAAGGCTGTATTGTTGCTTGCACTGCTAACCTCCACGAGCTTTGCTGCGGGTAAGAATGTCAATGTTGAGTTCAGAAAAGGCCATAGCAGCGCTCAGTACTCCGGCGAAATAAAGGGATACGATTACGATACATATACCTTCTATGCCAAAAAAGGTCAGAAAGTGCACGTGAGTATCTCTAACGAAGGCGCTGATACTTACCTCTTCGGGCCAGGAATCGATGATTCTGTTGATTTATCCAGATATTCCCCAGAACTCGATAGTCACGGACAATACTCACTCCCTGCTTCTGGCAAATATGAGCTGCGAGTGCTGCAAACCCGAAACGACGCCCGTAAAAACAAAACTAAAAAATATAACGTCGATATTCAAATTAAGTAAATGTCAACCGACGGGGACTCTCCCCGTCATAAACGTTAACGCCCCACTCCTCTCTGTCGCTCAAGAGGTTAATGACGAATAGAACATAATGTAAACAAGACATCACTCACGACACATAAATAACATCTTTGTGGTGGTTTGATTGATTTTTCCACTCCGCTTACCATCCACACCAAAATAACGATCATCACGACATAATTTTTCTTTAACATCGCAAAATACACCGTTAGCGAATGTAAATTCGCTGGGATCGTAGCCTTGTAATGATTGTAAGTTTTCAGCGGCTTTTTCGCCGAGATATTTCCTTGTTAACTCTGGGGAAATGCCATCTGAACTCACACAAATATACGGGTCGCAAACAACGCCGCACGCCGGAGATTGAAGTCCGCCAGCGTCATTTCCAGACGCCATTGATGAGAACATCATCCCCACACCTGACAATCCGATATAAAAAATACGCATCATATTCATAGCACATCCTGATAATCCAACCGTACAACACTTATGCTCATTTCATCATCAATCCGTAATCAAAACCGCTGACCTGGACGAGTTACGATGACCTGACAGAAGTATCAGACGTCTTCTGCGGTTTCTATGATAGAGCAATTCTGTGGCGGATATTAAGATAACGGGTATCTGTTCTTTAATGATGCCGCAAAAAATGGAAAGTTAAGAAAGCCTGGCGTGGTGAAAAAATACACTTGCCTCAATACTGGATATTTAAACAGGTCTGAAGATGCTGTCACGATTAGGGTGCGGAAAAAGGACGCGTAAATAAGAACAATCAAAAGTACGACGGCAATGGGTTGATTGACAAGGGTATTTTTTAAGCTATGAATCAGCGCCATTTATCACAGAATAGACTTTTACTGGTTTTGTTGAATAAATCGAACTTTTGCTGAGTTGAAGGATCAGATCACGTATCTTCCCGACAACGCAGACCGTTCCGTGGCAAAGCAAAAGTTCAAAATCACCAACTGG